>NZ_JBMDXT010000502.1:0-21879 GCF_048594475.1 Nakamurella sp.
CAGCCGGGACCCGCGGCCGAGCGGTCCCGGGAGGCCGGGTCCCGCACCGCCGCCGACGGTCCCGAGCTGCCCGAGCTGGTCGCCGCGGCGGCCCGCGGCCGGGCCGACGCCTGGGTCCTGCTCGTCCGGCGCTTCGCTCCGCTGGTGCAGGCCGTGTGCCGCCAGTGCGGCCTGAGCCGGACCGATGCCGAGGACGTCGCCCAGACGGTGTGGCTGCGCCTGGTCGAGCACCTGGGGCAGGTCCGCGAGCCCCGCGCGCTGCCCGGCTGGATCCGGGTCACCACGCGGCACGAGTCCATGCGGCAGTCCGCCCGGTCCCGCCGGACCGGGCCGGTCGACGCGCTGCTGGTCGGCGAGCTAATCGCGGACCACAGCGATCCGCCGGAGATCGATCTGCTCGCCGCCGAGCGGCACGCCGCGCTGCTCGAGGCCATGGCCGAGCTCCCGGAGAACCAGCGCCGGCTGCTGGAGCTGCTGACCGTCGACCCGCCCCTGCCGTACGTGGACATCGCGGCCCGGCTGGGCATCGCGGTGGGCAGCATCGGGCCGACCCGCAGCCGCGCCCTGCAGCGGCTGCGCCGCAACCCGGTGCTGGACGCGATCTCGGATCGACCGCGCGCGGATCGATCGCACACGGAAGGGGCCGGACGATGACGGCGATGGAATCCCGCGAGTGGGACGACGACGCGGTCCTGGCGGACCTGCGCGCGGCGACGGACTTCGCCGGCCCGACCGACCGGACCGTGGCGGCGGGCGTCGCCGCCTTCACCTGGCGCACGATCGACGAGGAGCTGGACCGGGCGGGCCTGGTGTTCGACTCACGGCTGGCGGGCACGACCCGGGCGGCGGCCGACGACGCGGCCCAGGTGCTGGTGTTCGAGGGCGATGCGATCACCGTCGAGATCGAGGTCAATCCGGGCCACATCACCGGGCAGGTCGTGCCGGCGACCACCGGCACGATCGAGGTGCAGACGCCGGAGGGGGTGGCCGCCCGGACCAGCATCGAGGACTTCGGCAGCTTCCGCGTCGAGGTCCGCACCCGCGGCCCGATGCGGCTGCGGGTGCACGCGTCGGCGGGCTCCGTCGTCACCGACTGGTTCCCCGGCCCGCACTGAGCGCCCGCCATCAGAACAGGGTCGGCGCCGCGTCCCGGTCCTGTTCTGATGGCATGGCGACCCCGCCCGCACCGTCCGACGTGGGCAGACTCCCGGCGGGGAACGAGGCGTCCCGATCACCGGGCACCCCGCGGGTCATGCGCCCGGCCAGCTGCCCGTCGGCGCCGGCCCCGATACCCAGCTCGGCGGCCACCCGGCGCACCCGTGCGGTCAGCCGGGCCCGGTCGTCCTTGGACAGGTTCGCGCCCCGCGCGTAGAGCTGCTCGTACCGGGCGACCAGGTCGGGACGGGTGCGGGCGAGCCAGCCGAAGAACCACTCCCGCGCTCCCGGCCGCAGGTGCAGGGCGATGCCGGTGACGCCGGTGGCGCCCGCGTCGGCCAGCTGGCGCACCAGGGCGCCGAGCTGTTCCGGCGAGTCGGTCAACTCGGGCAGGATCGGCGCGATGAAGACCCCGCAGGGCAGGCCGGCGTCCCGGATCCGCCGGACCAGCTCCAGCCGGGCCCGCGGCGATGGCGTGCCGGGCTCGAGGGTGGCCTGCAGCTCCGGATCGAGCAGGGCCAGCGAGACGCCGATGCCGACCGGCACCGCGGTGGCCGCGTCGGCCAGCCGGGGAAGGTCGCGGGCCAGCACGGTGCCCTTGGTCAGGATCGAGAACGGGGTGCCCGAGCCGGCCAGCGCGTCGATGACCTCGGGCATCAGCCGGTAGCGGCCCTCGGCCCGCTGGTACGGGTCGGTGTTGGTGCCCATCGCGACGTGCTCGCGACGCCAGCGCGGTGACGAGACCTCCTTGCGCAGGACCGAGCCCACGTTGGTCTTGACCACGATCTCGGTGTCGAAGTCGCGTCCGGCGTCCAGGTCCAGATACGTGTGGGTCTGCCGGGCGAAGCAGTATACGCAACCGTGCGAGCAGCCGCGGTACGGGTTGACGGTCCACGCGAACGGCATCGGTGAGCCGCCGGGGACACGGTTGAGCGCAGATTTGGCGTGCACCTCGTGGAACGTCACCCCGGCGAACTCGGGTGTGCGGACCGACCGCACCAACCCGGCCAACCGGCTCAATCCGGGCAGCGCGGCCGGGTCGTCCGTCGCCAGTTCCTGACCCTGCCACCGCATGCGACCATACGAACACATGTTCGCCTGGCGGGTCAACAGCGTCGCGGCCGGGTCGATCTGATCGGATAGGGGACGTGGGGATCGATGTGCGGGTGTGCTTCGTGGGCGACTCCTTGGTCGCCGGCGTCGGCGACCCCGACCATCTCGGCTGGACCGGCCGGCTGGCCGCCCGGACCCACCAGGCCGGCTGGCCGCTGACCGCCTACAACCTGGGCGTGCGCCGGGACACCACCGCGGACGCGCTGCGCCGCGGCCCGGCCGAGTGCGCCGCGCGGCTCCCGGCGGGGTCGGACCCGGGTGTCGTCCTCTCGCTCGGCGTGAACGACACCACCCTGGAGGCCGGGCGTCCGCGGATCGCCGCGCCGTACTCCGCGGCCAACCTGGACATGCTGCTGCGGCACTGCCGGGACGCCCGCTGGCCGGTCCTGGTGGTCGGCCCGCCGCCGGTGGACGACGAGGCCCAGAACGACCGCATCGCCGGCCTGGACGGGCTCTTCGCCTCGCTGTGCCAGCGGCGGACGGTGCCCTACGTCAGCGTGCTGCCCGTGCTGCGCGGCGACCCGACGTGGCGCCGGGAGGTGTTCGAGGGCGACGGGGCGCACCCGGGCCGCGACGGGTATGCGCTGCTGGCCGACCTCGTGCTGCCGGCCTGGGACGCCTGGGTCGGCGGCCTGTTCAGCGGCCGGTGGACCGCGCCCTGGTCCTGAGCTCCCGCTCGACCGCGGCGGCCAGCTCATCCAGCGGCCGGCCGCCGGGCACCACCGATGAAGCCGGCCGGGCCTCGGCGTCGGCGTCGGCGTCGGCGTCGATGAACCCGATCAGCTCGTCCCTGATCCGGCCCTGGACCCGCCGGGCGACCCGCCCCGGCCAGCCGTCGGCGCGACCTTCCGGCTCCCGTCCAGGCTCAGCCGACGGGCGTCAGCGGCGGATTCCCGGCCAGCACCGCCGCGACGTTGTCGACGGCCAGGATGCCCATCGCGTCCCGGGTGGCCTCGCCGGCGCTGGCGGTGTGCGGGGTCAGCACGAGCCCGGGCGCGTCGAGCAGGGCCGGGTTCACCGCCGGCTCCCCCTCGAACACGTCCAGGGCCGCGCCCCGCAGGTGCCCGTCGCGCAGCGCGGCGACCAGGGCCTCCTCGTCGACCACCCCTCCGCGGGCGGTGTTGATCAGGTAGGCGCCCGGCTTCATCGCGGCCAGCGCGGCCGCGTCGATCAGGTGCCGGGTCTGCGGGGTCAGCGGGGTGTGGACGGAGACGACATCGCTTTCGGCGAGGAGGGTCTCGGTGTCCACGAAGGTCACGCCGTCCGCGGTCGTGCCGGGGGTGGCGCGGCGCGAGGTGGCCAGCACACGCATGTCGAAGGCGAGCGCCCGGCGGGCCACGGCGCTGCCGATCCGCCCGTACCCGAGGATGCCCAGGGTCGCCCCGGCGCTGACGTCGAGCCCGACCAGCATCCGCGGCCCCCACACCCAGGGTTCCCGGCCGCGGATCAGCCGGTCCCCCTCGGCGATCCGCCGGGTGACGGCCAGGATGAGCGCGAACGTGTGGTCCGCGCTGGCCCGGTCGAGCACGCCCGGGGTGTTCGTGACCACGACGCCGGCGGCCCGCGCCGCGGCCAGGTCGATGTTGTCGAACCCGACGGCGACGTTCGCGACGACCCGCAGCTGCGGTCCGGCGGCGGCGAGCAGGTCGGCGTCCACCCGTTCGGTCAGCGTCAGCACGGCCGCATCGGCGCCGGCCAGGCCGGCGGCCAGTTCCTCGCGACTGGGCGGCGCCTCGCGGCCGACGCGCACGGTGCGGCCGGCCGAGCGCCCGGCCGCCTCCAGGTGGGCCATCGCCCGGTCGGTGAGCAGGCGGGACAGGTAGATCGGGCCGGGCATCGCTGGCGTCCCCCTGGGGCAGATCGTCACGGACCGGCCGACCCTACTGCCGCCCGCCCCGATCGGTGGACGGCGCATCGGCGGGAGCGTCCGCGGATCCCTCACGCACCGGCGTCGGTCGGCCGCCGGCCTCGGGGTTCACCACGTGGATCGGGTCGCCCGCCGCGAACGCGACGACCTGGTCGAACACGTCGGCGAACTGGGCCTCGAAGTCCTCCCGGGTGACGAAGCCGATGTGCGGGGTGGCGATCAGGCCAGGCGCGCCGAGCAGGTCGTCGGCGGGATCGGTCACCGGTTCGACGTCGAACACGTCGACGGCGGCCCGTCCCGGCCGGCCCGCCCGCAGGGCCGCGGCGAGCGCGCCCGGTTCGATCAGGCCGGCCCGGCTGGTGTTGACCAGGACGGCGGTCGGCTTCATGGCGGCCAGGTCGGCGGCCGTCACCAGGCCTCGGGTCTGCCCGGTCAACCGCAGGTGGAGGCTGACCACGTCCGCGGCGGCGAACACCTCCCGGGCGGTGTCGGCCACCGCATGACCCTCCCGGGCGGCGGCGGCCCGCGACCGCTCACTGCCCCACACCAGCACGGGCATGCCGAAGGCCCGGCCGTAGCCGGCGACGATCCGCCCCAGCTTGCCGAAACCCAGCACGCCCAGGGTCTTTCCGTGCAGTGTGTCGCCGACCCCGGCCTGCCAGGTGCCGGCACGCAGCGACGCGACCTGGGCCGGCAGCTGCCGTGCCGCGGCCAGCACCAGCGCCCAGGTCAGTTCGGCCGTCGCGAAGGACGGGCCGGTGGACGTGGTGTTGGACGACAGGACGATCCCGTTGCGGGTGCAGGCGTCGACGTCGATGTGCGGGTACACCCCGCGCTGGCTGATCAGTCGCAGCCGGGGCAGCCGGTCGAGCAGCCCGGCGGTGATCCGCGTGCGCTCCCGGATCAGGACGAGCGCCTCGGTGCCGGCCAGCCGCTCGGCCAGCGCGTCCTCGTCCGGCACGTGGTCGGTCCAGATCGTGACGTCGTGACCGGCCAACCGGTCGAAACACGGCAGCGTGCGCAGGGTGTCGGCCCAGTCGTCGAGGATGTCGATCTTCATCCGGGCAGCCTACGAGCCCACCGGGACGGCCCGCCGGGCAGCGCCATCAGGATCGACGGCCCTGGACGGCGCCCCTCGGACGGCCGTGGGTCAGACTGGCCCGGTGCCGACACCCGCGCCGCGATGACCACGTTCCACCACGCCCGGGTCTTCACCGGCACCGGGGAGCACGGCTGGGCCGGCGCGTTCCGGATCGAGGGCGGGCGATTCACCTGGGTCGGGGACGCCACCCGGCTGTCCGCGGCGGAGCGGTCGACGGCGGTCGACCTGGGCGGCCGAACCGTGCTGCCCGGCCTGCTCGACGTGCACACCCACCCGGCGATGATGGCCACGCTGGCCGATGCGGTCCCCTGCCTGCCGCCGGCGGTGACCTCGATCGAGGACCTGCTCGACGCGCTGCGGGCGAGCAGCGGCCCCGGCCCGGACGGATGGCTGGTCGGGTACGGCTACGACGACGCGAAGTTCCCCGGCCGGCGCGGTCCGACCGCCGCGGACCTGGACCGGGTCAGCTCGAGCCGGCCGATCCTGGTCCACCGCTGCGACGGGCACTCGGCGGTCGCCAACACCGCCGCCCTGGCCCGGGCCGGGGTCACCGCCGGCACCCCGGACCCACCCGGTGCCGCGTTCGGCCGGTACCCGGACGGGCGCCCGAACGGCGTGCTGACCGAGCTCGCCGCGGTGGCCCGGGTGGCGGACGCCCGACCGGCGCCCGACCGGCGGCAGCTGATCGACCGGCTGGCCGGGCTGGGCCAGCACTTCCTGAGCCACGGCCTGGTGGGCGTCGGCGACCTGCTGGCCACGGTCGTCCCCGAGCCGCTGGCCACGTTCCGGGCGGCCGCGGCGGCCGGGCCGTTCCCCCGGACGGCCCTGTACCTGGGATGGCCCGACGGTGGCCCACCGGCCGGCAGCCCGGCCGGCGGCCCGGTGGGCGGCCCGGTCGAGCTGACCGATGACGACCGCACCGGGCCCGTGCGGGTGGCCGGGGTGAAGCTGTTCCTGGACGGCGCCTTCTCCAACCGCACGGCATGGACGCGAGCGCCCTACCCGGGATCTGACGACCACGGGGTGCGGATCGCCGGGGACGACACGCTGCGCGCCGCCGCCGCATGGTGCCGGCGCAACCGGGTCCAGCTCGCCGTCCACGCGATGGGCGATCGGGCACTGGACCGCGTGGTGGATCTGCTCGGCGATCAGGAGCCGTGGCTGGACGTCCTGCCGTCGATCCGGCTCGAGCACGCCACCCTGCTCGCCCCCGCGTTCCTGGCCCGGCTGTCCGCGGCCCGGATGCGGTTCGCGGTGGTCACCCACACGATCTTCCTGTTCGCCGAGTTCGACGGGTACGCCCGCAACCTCGCCCCGCATCAGGTCGCCGACGCGTACCCGATCCGCTCGCTGTACGAATCGGGGCTGCCGGCGGCGCTGGCCTCCGACCGGCCGGCCACCGCCTGGGCCGACGCGGACGACGTCTTCACTTCGGTCCGGGCCGCGGTCACCCGCCGCGCGTACGACGGCTCCGATCTGGGACGGGCGCAGGCGGTGACCGTCGCCCAGGCCCTGCTGCTCTACACCGGGCGGGCCGCCGCGGTCGCCCCCTTCCCCGGTCTGGGGCAGATCCGGCCGGGCGCCGACGGGAGCTTCGTCGTGGTCGACCCCGATCCGTTCGCCGTGCCCCCGGACGAGCTCGACCGCGTCCGGGTGGTCCAGACCTGGGTCGACGGCACGCTCGCCTACCGGCGGTGACCCGCCGCCGGGTCCCTCTTTCCGGCACGGACCGCCCGGGCGTGTTGGAATCTGGGTCATGTTCGGGGTGGTGCATGCGTGCCGACACACGCTCGACGACGACCTGTTCGCGCAGTGGCAGGCCCATCTGTGCGGCCTGTGCCTGGAGCTGCGGGACAGCCGCGGCCAGCTCGCCCGGGCCTTGACGAACACCGACGCCATCGCCCTGTCCGTGCTCACCGAGGCCCAGCAGGTCCGGCCGGCCGCCCGCCGCACGGCCGGACCGTGCGCGCTGCGCGGGATGCGCACCGCCCAGGTGCTGCCGTCGGGATCGGCGCCCACCCGGCTCGGCGCCACGGCTTCGCTGACCCTGGCTGCGGCGAAGGCGCAGGACCTGCGGGCCGAGCACGCCCATCACCTGGGCCTGCCCACGTGGCGCACCCGGGCCGGCTCCGCGCTGGCCGAACCGCTGCGGCGGCGGGCGCTGGCCGACGCCCCCATGGCCCGGGCCCTGCACGCCCCGGACGCGCTCGACCGGCTGGCCCGGCAGGGCGAGGTGGAGGCCGCCGTCCGCCCGGGGGATCCGGTCCTGCTGGTCACCGAGCCGACCGCCGAGGCGACGGCCGCGATCTTCGCCGCATCGGCGGCCGTCGCCGGGCGCGCCGAGAACGAGCCCGCCTTGCGTGAGCTGGGCGCCGCCTTCGGCACTCTGGCCCACCTGCTGGACGCGGTCACCGACCTGGACGACGACCGCCGCACCGGGTCGTTCAACCCGATCACCGCGACCGGCACGCCGCTGGAGCAGGTCCGCCGCGAATGCCGCCGGCTGGTGCACCGCATCCGCCGGGCCTTCGACCGGTTGACGCTGACCGACGGGCGGCTGGCCCGGGCCCTGCTGGTCGACGGGACGCACGCCGCCCTGCACCGGGCGTTCGAGCCGGGAACGGCAACCTGCCGGACGGACCTGCGGGCGGCGGCCACCGCGGGGGCGCCCGGGGGCGGCCAACCGGGCGGCGCTCCGCCGGATCCGACTGCACCCGGCCCGGCCGACCCCTACGGTCCGGGTCCCGCGGGTCCCCGGTGGCCGGGTGCGCCCGACTCGCTCCCGGACAAGCCGCCGGTGGAGCCGCCGCAACCGCCCAAACCCCCGTTCTGGCCGAACCTGCTGCCCTGGATCGCGGTCTACTGCACCGGCTACGCGTGCTGCGCCAGCCACGAGAACCCGTGCACCGGCAAGCAGCACGCGGCCGGCTGCTCCGGCTGCGACGGCAGCTGCTGCGACTGCGCCGACTGCTGCAACTGCTGTGACGGCGACTGCTGCTGCGACTGCGGCTGCAACTGACCGCCGGTCACGTGTAGAGGTCCGGCTCCAGCTGGTTGATCTTGATCAGCAGCCCGTCGGGCGAGCGCACCTGAAGCTGCCGGCCGAAGCCCTCGTCGGTCACCGGTTGGGCGATGTTCACGCCCCGGGCGGCCAGGTCCCGTTCGACCGCCGTCAGGTCGGTGGCCGTGTCGAAGTTGAGCTCGACCTGCCCCTCGTGCTGCTCCGGGTTCGGCGGGTGGGCCAGCAGGGCCAGCCGCTGCCCGTTGATCGCCAGCATGACGAAGTCGCCGTCACGGCTGCCGTGCTCGACCGAAGCGCCCAGCGCCTCGTAGAACTCCACCGCCGGCGCCATCCGCTCCACATGCACCATCGGCTGCAGTGTCAATCCGGTCATGCCCGCCTCCATACCTGTCGTTGCGCCGGGGGTCCGGCCGGTCTCCAGAGCCGCGATCCGCTCCGTCAGCAGCCGCTCGACCAGGTGGGACGCGGACAGCTGGTGGTCGATGGCCAGGCACTTCACCCGCCGGACCAGCTCGGGCGGCAAGGTCACGTTGAACTGCTGGCGCTCGACCACCGGCCCAGTGTGCGACCTAGATCCCTAGATGTCTAGACCTGATCCCGAGGGGTCCAGCCGGCCCGGACCGACAACGAGCCGCGTGCCGGCACCCGGCCGGCCCGCGGACCACGTCGTCACCTGGGGTCGACGACCCCCGCCAGCAACGACCCGACCGCCGCCACCAGCTCGGCCATCGGCCGGGCCGACTGCTCGCCGGACCGAAGGTCGCGCACGACCACGGTGCCCTGCTCGAGCTCACGCTCGCCCAGCACCAGGGCCAGGGCCGCCCCGGAGGCGTCGGCCGCCCGCATCGCGGTCTTCAGGGCCCGGCCGCCGTACGCCATGTCGACCCGGTAGCCGGCCCGGCGCAGCTCACCGGCCAGGGTGGCCAGCCGCAGCGCGGCAACCGGCCCCATCGGCACGCCGTAGATCTCACAGCGGGCCGGGTTTCCGACCGTCAGCCCCTCGGCCTGCGCGGCGAGCAGCGTCCGGTCGACGCCGATGCCGAAGCCGATCCCGGACAGCGACTGGCCGCCCAGCTCCGCCATCAGCCCGTCGTACCGGCCGCCGCCGCCCATCCCGGACTGCGCGCCCAGCAGAGGGTGCACGAACTCGAACGTCGTGCGGGTGTAGTAGTCCAGCCCGCGCACCATCCGCGGGTTGAGCTCGTAGGGCACCGCCAACGCGTCGAGCACCGACCTGACCTGCTCGAAGTGCTCGCGGCACGCGTCGCACAGGTGGTCGATCATCAGCGGCGCATCGGCCAGCAGCTGCTGCATGTGCGGCCGCTTGTCGTCCAGCACCCGCAGCGGGTTGATCGTGGCCCGTTCCCGGGTCGCCTCGTCCAGGTCGAGGCCATCCAGGAAGGCGACCAACCGCTCGCGGTAGGCCAGGCGGCAGGTCGCGTCGCCGAGCGAGGTCAGGTCGAGCCGGAACCCGGACAGTCCGACGGCCCGGAACCCCTCGTCGGCCACGGCGATCACCTCGGCGTCCAGCGCGGGATCATCGCTGCCGATCGCCTCGATGCCGACTTGCTGGAGCTGCCGGTAGCGGCCCGCCTGCGGACGTTCGTAGCGGAAGAACGGCCCGGCGTAGACCAGCTTGACGGGCAGCGGACCGCGGTCGAGGCTGTGCTCGATGACCGCCCGCATGACGCCGGCGGTGCCCTCCGGGCGCAGCGTCACCGACCGGCCGCCGCGGTCGGCGAAGGTGTACATCTCCTTGGACACCACGTCGGTGGACTCCCCCACCCCGCGGGCGAACAGCCCGGTGTCCTCGAAGACGGGCAGCTCGATCGGCCCGTAGCCGGCGCGGTCGGCCGCGGTCAGCAGCGTCCGGCGGATCGCGTCGAAGGTCCGCGAGACCGGCGGGTAGTAGTCGGGCACGCCCTTGGGCGCGACGAAGTCAGGCATGCGGGGTCTCAGTCCTCCCCGGCCAGCGCGCGGGCCAGGGCTTGCTCGGTCAGGAAGGGATTCGACCGTTTCTGCTCGCCGACGGTCGTCGTCGGGCCGTGCCCGGCCAGCACCACCGTGTCGTCCGGCCGGCTCAGGATGCGGTCGCGGATGGAGGTCAGCTCCTGGGCGAGGTTGCCGCCGGTCAGGTCGGTGCGGCCGATGGAGCCGGCGAACAGGGTGTCCCCGGTGAGCACGATCTCCGGGCGGTCGCCGTCGCGGTCCAACCGGTAGACCACCGAGCCCGGGGTGTGGCCGGGGACGTGGTCGACGGTCAGCGGCAGTCCGGCCAGGCCCGGGCGCAGGCCGTCGGACAGCGGCAGCACCCGGTCTGGCCGGACGCCGTCCATCTCGATGCCGTCCAGGGCGGCGTTCAGTTCCGGGGACAGCGCCGCGCGGGGGTCATCGAGCATGTACTGGTCACCGGGGTGGACGTAGGCCGGGATGTCGTACTCCCGGCACAGCTCGCCCAGGCCGGCGGTGTGGTCCAGGTGCCCGTGCGTGGCCATCGCCGCGACCGGGGTCAGCCGGTGCTCGGCGAACAGCTGCCGGAGCCCGGCCACCGCACCCTCCCCGGGGTCGACGACGATGCACTCCGCACCGGCGCCGGTGGCCAGCACATAACAGTTGGCCTGGAACGAACCGGCCGGGAACCCCGCGATCAACACCGGACCACCCTATCGACGCCGGTCCGGCGCGGGTCGCCACCGGCCGTACGCACGATCTTGACCTCGCCCACAGCGCGTTCACACCGGTTCCACCGTGGCGGGCGGGGGGTCTCACCTAGACTGCCGGACCGGGTGGTGCTCCGACTTGCCGACCATCCGAGGTGACTGCGGGAGGACCAGGGCGTGCCCACCAATCAGCAGCGTCGTGACGCGGCCAAGCGCAAGCTCGAGCGACAGCTCGCCCGCCGGGAGGCCGCCGAACGGGCCCGCAAGCAGCGTCTGGTGATCATCGGTGTGGTGGCGGCCGTGGTCGTCGTGGCCGGCGGCGTCTGGCTGTGGACCTCGCGCGGATCGTCGAGCACGGCGTCCGACGCGTCCACCAGCACGGCGGCGACCTCGTCGACAGCCCCGGCCACACCGTGCACCTACACGACCTCCGGCAGCCCGGCCAAGGAGGTGTCCCCACCCTCGAACACCTCGCCGCTGAACACCGGCACGGTCGACGTGACGGTCGTCCTGAACGGCAAGGACGTCCCGATCACCCTGAACCGGGCCACCGCGCCGTGCGGGGTGAACGCCTTTGTGTCGCTGGCGTCGCAGGGCTTCTACAACGACACCGACTGCCACCGGCTGACCAAGAGCGACCAGCTGAACATCCTGCAGTGCGGCGATCCGACCGGTCAGGGCAACGGCGGCCCGGGGTACACCTTCGCCAGCGAGACCACCGGCTCCGAGGCCTACCCCGTCGGGACCGTCGCCCTGGCCAACGCCGGCCCGAGCACCACCGGATCGCAGTTTTTCATCGTGTACGGCACCACCACGATCGACCCGGCGTACACCATCATCGGCACCGTCACCGGGGACGGCATGACCGTCGTCCAGGACATCGCCGCGCAGGGCGTCCAGAACAACCGGCAGGACGGCAAGCCGATCGGCGCGGCCCGGATCACCTCGGTGAACGTGCCTGACGGCGCCCTCGACGGCACCGGCACCTACCAGACGGCCACCCCGTCGGACGGCGCCGGCTCGGTCGAGCCCGGTTCGGTCGTCCCCGGGGCGACCGACACCGCCGTGCCCGGCGATCAGCCGACGGACCAGTCCAGCCCGGCGCCGACCGACCAGCCGACCAGCGGCGGCGCGGGCTGATCCGGCGCGGTGGACGCCACCGCCGCGGTGCTGAGCACCGCACAGGTCCGGGCCCACCGCATCCTGGGCTCCGGGTTGGACCGGACGGCCACCTCGGCCGACCGGTTGCCGGTCTGGGAGCTGGGCCTGCAGGACCGGGACGATTCGGCCCGCTGGGCGCTGGCGGCCCGGCTGCCCGATCTCGCCCTGCTCCCCGAGCCGCCCGATCCCGGGCGGGACGATCCGCTCGCGCTGGTCTGGTCCGTGCGCGGTGCGCCGCACCTGCACCGCCGGGCGGACCTGCCGGCGCTGGCGCAGGCGCTCTGGCCGGCCGACGCTGCGGACGCGGCCGCCCGGCTGGTGGGGGACGCCGGCCGGCTGACCGCCGCCGGGGCACGGCCCCTGGACGCCTACCGGGTCGCGGTGCTCGCGATGCGCCGGGCCGTCGAGGCACCCCTGGTCAAGGGTGAGGCCAGCGCGGCGGTGACCCGCCTGCTGCCGCGCAAGTACTCCGGACACTGCGCGACCTGCCGCAGCACCCACGTCCGGGAACTGCTGTTCCGGCTCGCCGCCCTGCCCGCCGGCGTCGGGCTGGTGCCCGGCACCCGGCCGGTCGTGCTCGCACCGCTGGCCGGGGTCGATCCGCCGGCCGGGCCCGCCGCCGGCCTGGACCGGCTGGTGGCCGCCTGCTACCGCGCGTACGGCGTGGCGACCCCGGCCGAGGTCGCCGCCCATCTGGGCACCTCGGCGGCGTCCGTGCGACCGGCCCTGCCGGACGACCTGGTCCCGGTGCTGGTCGGTGGCGCCCGGTCGGCCGCCCGCGCCGGCATGCTCGACGAGCTCACCGGGGTGGCGGTGGACGCCGCGGCGCGCCCGGTGCGGCTGCTGCCCGGCACGGACCCGGTGCTGCAGCCCCGCGACCGGTCCGTACTGACCGGGGACCCGGAGCACCGGAAGATCCTGTGGCCGGTGGTCGGCCAGCCCGGCGCCGTGCTCGCCGCGGGCGGCATCGCCGGGGTGTGGCGGACCCGCCGGGCGGGCGGCACGCTCACCGTCACGGTCACCCCGTGGCACCGGTTCACCGACCGGGAACGCGCCGCGCTGGCCGACGAGGCCCAGCTGCTCGGTTCCCTGCGGGGAGCCCGGGAGACGGTGCTCGCACTGGAGTGATCCCCGGCCGTTCGCCGGGCGCGGGAGGCGAGGCGTCCCCCGGGTCGGGACCGGCCGGCGCCGGCTCAAGTGACCAGCGGCCCCGGGCGGGCCGCGATGGACCTGACGATCGCACGGGGGTCCGACACCGGCCGTTCGCCGGGACGGCCGGCTTGGCACGATGGAGCGCATGACTGTCATCAAGATCAATGCGATCACCGTCCCGGCCGACAGCGGCGACGAGCTGGCCAAGCGGTTCGCCAAGCGGGCCGGTGCGGTGGACGGCCAGGACGGCTTCGAGGGCTTCGAGCTGCTGCAGCCGACCGACGAGCGCACCACCTGGCTGGTCGTCACTCGCTGGCGCGACGAGGAATCGTTCCAGGCCTGGCTCAACTCCCCCGCCTTCGGGCACGGCCACCGCTCGGCCGCCGAGCGTTCCGGCGGTCCTGCGCCGGCCCCGGTCGCCGTGTCCAGCGAAGTCTGGTCCTACCAGGTCGCCGATCTGACGCCCTCAGCCTGAACTGAGCCTGAACCCCGCCCGAATCGGCCACGATCCGGCGGCGTTCCGATGCCGCCCGGGTCGCCGAGACGCTGGCACGACTCGGCGCGGGGATCAGCGGTCCAGCGGGCTGCTCCGGGTGACCGGCCGGCCGAACTTCTGAGCGGGCCAGTACAACTCGATCCGCAATGCCGGCCGACCGGTTTCGGCGGGACGGCGGATCAGGGGCCTGGATCCGGTCTCCCACGGCGCTGATTCGGGCGGCTTCGGTGGCCGGCCGGCGTGGACGTGACCGGTGGGTGTGGTGGTGATGATGCCGGTGTCGTCGACGCGGGTGGTCCACCCGTCGAGGTCCTTGACCAGGTTGCAGGCGGTGCAGCGGCCGTTGCCGTTGGCCAGGGTGGTGGGTCCGCCCTTGCTGACCGCGACGGCGTGGTCCGCCTGGCGGATCTGAGCCCCACACCACGGGGTTCGGCAGATCTGATCGCGGGCGGCGAGGAAGATGCGGGCGGCGGGTGGGAAGTCGCGGCGGCGGGCGTCGGTGGCCAGCAGGTCGCCGGTGTCGGGGTCGGTAAACAGCCGCCGCACCCAGACCCGGGTGCGCTCGTCGGTGGTGAGCAGATCGCGGGCGATCGCTGCGGGGACGGGCCCGTAACCGAGGAGGTGGGCGGGCTCGGGGTCGCGGTCGGCCAGGGTCCGGTCGGTCATGATCAGGTGCAGCTCGATGGCGGCCGACTCGGGCTGCCCGTCCGCAGGGGTCAGCACTCGAGTGACGAGTTCGTCGGCCATGACCTGGCCCTTGCTGCGGTGGTCGTCGGCGGTGCTGTTGGCGGTCACCGCGGCCCGGTGCAGGGCCCCGTAGACGCCGATGCCTTCTTTCAGGGGGAGCAGCGCGGTCAGGTAGGTCATGCAGTCGGGGGCGGGGCGGATCGTGACCCGCCGATCGGTGACCGCCTGACGGGCGCGGTCGGAAGCACCGTTCGGGTCGAGTCGGTGCGCCCAGCCGCGGGCCTGCTGCGCGGTGTGCCGGTCGCTCCACCCGGACAGGTGGGGGGCGATGGCGGCGTCGATCCGGGCGCGGTCGTCGGGGCTGAGGTGGGCGGTTTCCCGGGCGATGAGGGTGGCCCGCCATTCGCTGCCCTCGCCGCGTTCCATCACCTGCAGGATCTGCGGCAGTTCGTGGACCAGGGTTCGGGCGAGGCCGACGTGACGGTTGCCCTTGTGCGGGCTGTCCCGGCGGGCGAGGGCGATCTGGGCGCAGACGGAGCGGCGGGCGTCGGCGGTGCTCATGCCGTTCTCGATGAGCCGGGCGCGGTGGCGGGTGGCGAAAGCGTCGGTGAGCCGGGCCTGCCGGGCGCTGATCGCGGTGGTGAGTTGCTCAAGGGCGGTGATCTCGTCGATCAGGTCGGCGTCGCTGCCGGTGGTGCCGAGTTCGGCCAGCATCGCGCGAAAGGCGATGGCCTGCGCGGTGCTCGACATGTGTTCGATGGTACCAGTATTCGCACCGATGGACAATGCTATAGAGACTGTTCCGGGTGCATCATTCGAACACGTTTCCGCACACCGAACGGAGGGCGAGATGAGCCCCGGCCGACCGGCCCGGGCTCGGTCGCACCCGGTCGCGCCGGCTCCGGACCGCAGGGAGTCCGGGGCCGCGGGTCGGGTCGGGGCCCGACCGTCCCGCGGTGGCCGCCGTGGCCGGGGTGGGTTCCGGGGGCGGGTCCGGCAGACTGTCACACCGTGAACAGGATCGCGCTGCAGGAATCCACCGCCCCCGGTGTCGCGCCGCACACCTTGGTCGACATCGCCCGGCGGACCGGGTTCGACTCGATCGGTCTGCGGGTGAGCCACACCGCCGGCGCCGAGGTCCGGTGGCACAAGGGGGCCGGCTCGGCCGAGCTCGCCGCGGTCGTGGAACACCTGCTGGCCAACCGCGTCTCGGTGCTCGACGTGGGTCGGGTCGAGCTGGGCGGGCGGCCCAACGACGCGTCCTACCGCACGGTGCTGGATCTGGCCTCGCGGCTCGGCGCCCGGTACGTGACGGCCAGCCCGGTGCCCGGGGGCGGCGAGATCAGCTCGGCGGCCGACGAGTTCGCCCGGCTCGTGCAGGACTGCGACGACTACCTGCTGATCCCGCTGCTGGTCCCGGCCCCGGGCAGCAGCGTGCCCACCGACGCGGCCGCGCTGGACGTGGTCCGCCGGGTCGGCGGCGCGGTGATCGTCACCGCCACCACCGACCGGTCCGCCTTCGAGATCGAGTCGCAGGTACTGGAGGCCGGCAACCACCTGGGGTACGTGCGGATGCTGGCCGAGCAGCTGGACCGGACCACCGAGGAGGCCTCGGCCGGGCTGCTGGCGACGGTCCCGGTGCACGTGCCGGTGGCGGTCGGCTCGCTGACCCCCGAGGACCGCCACGACCTGGACACCCGGGCCCACCGGTGGAGCGTGCTGGTCGACCGCATGCTGGAGCACCCGCTGGCCCGCGACCGCCGGCTCTCGCTGGGGTTGGACGGTCCACGGGACTGACCGCACGGCACGAGGGACCGCCCCGCGGGACCGACCGCACGGCACGATCGGGCCGCGACCCGAGCCGGCGGGCACCCCGGTGCGACACGGGCCCCGGCCCGATGCGGCCGACCCGGATCAGCCGTAGGCCTGGACGCCCAGCCGGACGGCTAGCCCCAGACCGGCCAGCCCGATCAGCCAGCGCAGGATCGTCACCGGCGCCCATCGCACCACCTTGGGTCCGAGCCAGGACCCGATCAGGCAGCCGATGCCCAGCGGCACCACGGCCGCCCAGTTGACCGGGGCGAGGAACGCGAAGATCAGTGCCGCGATGCCGTTCGCGCAGCCCAGCAGGCCGTTCTTGAGGGCGTTGGCCCGGGGCAGCGTGTCGTGCGTGGTGTGCAGCAGCATGGCCAGCAGCAGCACTCCGGCGGCGGCGCCGAAGTAGCCGCCGTAGACGCAGATCAGCGCCATTCCGGCCGCTTCGGCGACGTTCCGGCCGGAGCCGGGATCGGGCGCGACGTGGCCGTCGGGCACCGGCCGCCGCGGGATGAGGATGGTCAGCGAGGCGAACCCGATCAGCCAGGGCACGATCCGCTCGAACCCGTCGGCCGGCGTCGACAGCAGCAGCACCGCACCGGCCACCCCACCGAGCACGGCCATCGGGGCCAACCGGCGCACCCGCGGCCCCTGCCCCGCCAGCTCGGGCCGCGAGCTGAGCACCGAGCCGACCCCGGTGAAGACCAGGGCGACCGTGTTCGTCACGTTCGCGCTGACCGGGGACAACCCCACGGCCAGCAGCGCCGGGTACGTCGCCAGCGACGCGAGCCCGGCGATGGTGCCGAACAGGCCGCCCGCGATGCCGGCGGCGACCAGCAGGGCGAACTCGGCGACGGACACCGGCCGATCCTGTCAGACGCCCCGACCCGGGCCGACCGGACGCCCGGCGGCCGGCGTCAGCTCGTCGAGATCGGGATCCGCTGCGCCCGCCGGTACTGGAAGATCAGGTTGGTCTCGCTCGCCGCGACCGCCGGGTTGGTGTTCAACTCGTCGATCACCAGCTCCCGCAGGCGTTCCACCGACGCCGCGGCCACGTGGATGACGAAGTCGGCGGTCCCGCCGAGCAGGAACGCGTTCAACACGGCGGGCAGCTCCATCAGCCGGTCCATGAACGAGGTGAGCTGGTCCCGGGCGTGCGGCTGCATGCGGATGGAGATCATCGCCTGGATCGGGTACCCGAGGGCGGCCGGGTCGATGTCGGCGGCGAATCCGCGCAGGATGCCGCGCTCCCGCAGCGACCGCACCCGCCCCAGGCACGTCGACGGGGCGATGCCGACCCGGTCCGCCAGGGCACTGTTGGGCATCCGCCCGTCCACCGCCAGCAACTGCAGGATCTCCGCGTCGGTGGCGTCGAGTTCGGCCACGGACCCTCCCTTCGACCGGGCCGTCGAACGATCGACGGCCGGACGGACCACGTGGCCGCCCGTTGTCGAATATTAGTCGACAGAACGGCGCCCATACAAAATTTTCCACAGCCCATCTATCGCTGGCCGAATATATCGCCCTACAGTTCTGTCCAGCGCGAAGAACCGCGAAACACCCCCAGCGAGGAGAATCCCATGAAGATCGGTGTTCCGGCCGAGGTCAAGAACCACGAGTACCGCGTGGCGATCACCCCGGTGGGCGTGCACGAACTGACCGCCCACGGCCACCAGGTGCTGGTGCAGAAGGGTGCGGGCGAGGGCTCGTCGATCGCCGACACCGAGTACGTCGCCGCGGGCGCGACCATCGTGCCGTCGGCCGACGACACCTGGGGTTCGGCCGACATGGTGCTCAAGGTCAAGGAGCCGATCGCCGAGGAGTACCACCGGCTGCGCGAGGACCTCACCCTGTTCACCTACCTCCATCTGGCCGCCGACGAGCCGCTGACCCGGGCGCTGCTGTCCACCAAGGTCACCGGCATCGCCTACGAGACGGTCCAGCTGCCGTCCGGCGCGCTGCCGCTGCTCTACCCGATGTCCGAGGTCGCCGGCTGCCTGGCGCCGCAGGTCGGTGCCTACTCGCTGATGAAGGCCCGGGGCGGCCGCGGCGTCCTGATGGGCGGCGTCGGCGGAGTCGCCAACGCCAAGGTCGTCATCATCGGGGCCGGAGTGGCCGGGCAGAACGCGGCCAACATCGCCCTGGGCATGGGCGCCAACGTGACCCTGCTGGACACCGACCTGGACAAGCTGCGCATGTCCTTCTGGCGCTACAACAACCGGGTGAACGGTCTGGCCTCCTCGCAGCTGGCCATCCAGCAGCAGGTCACCGAGGCCGACCTGGTCATCGGCGCGGTGCTGATCCCCGGCGCCAAGGCGCCCAAGCTGGTCTCCAACGAGCTGGTCGCCCAGATGAAGCCCGGCTCGGTGCTGGTGGACATCGCCGTCGACCAGGGCGGCTGCTTCGCCGACACCCGCCCGACCACCCACGCCGAGCCGACCTACGAGGTGCACAACTCGGTGTTCTACTGCGTGGCCAACATGCCGGGCGCGGTGCCCAACACCTCCACCTACGCGCTGACCAACGCCACGCTGCCCTACACCGTGGCGCTCGCCGACAAGGGGTGGCGGCAGGCCTGCCAGGAGAACCGGAGCTTGGCGCTCGGCCTGAACACCTACGGCGGCCAGCTGGTCAACGCGCCGGTCGGCCACGCCCTCGGCATCGCCGCGAGCCCGCTGGACTCGGTCCTGGTCTGATCCCGGTCCGGCCGGCGGTGCCCCCGCCGGCCGGCACCCCCGCACCCTGCGCGGCCCGGCCGGCGACACGCCCCGGGCCGCGCGCCGGGGCGCCCGGCACGGCCCGATACCCCGGGTCCCCATCCGCCCGGCCGGGGCCGTCGCCCGCCGGATCCGTCGCCGCGACCCGCCGACCCGGCCACGTCCCGCCCGCACCGCGCCGGCCCCGAGAGCGGGCCCGCCCGGCCGCCGCGACCCGCACACCGACACTCCCCCGCCCGAGCCGGCCCCGCCGCCGGCCCGTCCCTGCCGCCACCCCGGGACCGTCCCCGGGGCCGGCGCCGCCCCCGACAGGGCCCTCATGCCCGTTCCGCCCCGGCCCACCGACGCGCCGGACCGCCAGCCGGACCTGCGCGATCACCGGCTCACCCCGCAGGAGACCGAGAGCCACCTCACGGAGCTGTTCCAGCCGGAGGAGAAGGGCTTCCACAAGGCGCTCAAGCCGCGGCAGATCCAGATGATCGCCATCGGCGGCGCCATCGGCACCGGCCTGTTCCTCGGGGCGGGCGGCCGGCTGGCCACCGCCGGCCCGGCCCTGGTCGTGGTCTACGCCTTTGCCGGCTTCATGGGCTTCCTGATCCTGCGGGCCCTCGGGGAGCTGATCCTGCACCGGCCGTCGTCGGGGTCGTTCGTCTCCTACGCGCGCGAGTTCTTCGGCGAGAAGGCCGCTTTCACCGTGGGCTGGCTCTACTGGCTCAGCTGGGCGACCATCGCCGTGGTGGACGTGACCGGTGTCGCGCTCTACATGAACTTCTTCAAGAAGTACTGGCCCGCGCTGGCCGCGGTCCCGCAGTGGGCCTTCGCGCTCGGCGCGCTGGTCCTGGTGCTGGCCCTGAACCTGGTGTCGGTCAAGGTGTTCGGCGAGCTGGAGTTCTGGTTCGCGCTGATCAAGGTGGCCGCACTGCTGGCCTTCCTGGCCATCGGCGTGTACTTCGTGCTCTTCGGCACTCCGATCGACGGGCAGACGGTCGGGTTCAGCCTGATCTCCGACAACGGTGGCTGGCTGCCCAACGGCCTGCTGCCGGCGGTGCTCATCATCCAGGGTGTGGTGTTCGCCTATGCCGGTATCGAACTGGTCGGCACCACGGCCGGTGAGACCGAGAACCCGGCCAAGGTGATGCCCCGGGCGATCAACTCGGTCGTCGCCCGGATCGCGGTGTTCTACGTGGGATCGCTGCTGCTGCTGGTGTTGCTGCTCCCGTACACCGCCTACCAGGCGGGCGTCAGCCCGTTTGTGACGTTCTTCGGGTCGATCGGCTGGACCGGCGTCGACGCGATCATGAACCTGGTCGTGCTGACCGCCGCCCTGTCCTCGCTGAACGCCGGCCTCTACTCGACCGGCCGGATCCTGCATTCCATGGCCCAGGCCGGTTCGGCGCCCAAGTTCACCGGCCGGATGAACAAGGCCGGTGTGCCCTGGGGCGGCATCGCCCTGACCGCGGTCGTCGCGCTGCTGGGCGTCGGGCTCAACGCGTGGGTGCCGGGCGACGCGTTCGAGATCGTGCTGAACCTGTCCTGCCTGGGCATCCTGACCGGCTGGGCGACCATCGTCGCCTGCCAGCTGCGCCTGTTCAGCTGGGCGAAGAAGGGCCTGCTGCACCGTCCCTCGTTCCGGATGTTCGGGGCCCCGTACACCGGCTACCTGGTCCTGCTGTTCCTGGTCGCGGTCCTGGTGCTGATCGCGCTGGACTACCCGGTCGGCACGTTCACCGTCGGCTCCGTCGTGATCATCGTGCCGTTGCTGATCATCGGCTGGTTCGCTTTCCGCAAGGAGATCGCCCGGATCGCCGCGCAGCGCGCCGACCACACGGGCGCGTACCCGGTCGTCGCGGTCCGTCGACGGCCCGGCCCGGACGCGGCAACCGGCTCGACGCCGGCCGATCGGACCTAGGCGCTGGTGACCCGGTAGACGTCGTAGACGCCCTCGACGGTGCGGACCGCGTGCACCAGGTGGCCCAGATGCGTCGGGTCGGCCATCTCGAAGGAGAACCGCGAGATGGCCATGCCGTCCTTGGACATCGACAGGTTGGCCGACAGGATGTTGACCTTCAGGTCGGCCAGCGTCTTGGTGATGTCGGACAGCAGCCGGGCCCGGTCGAGCGCCTCGACCTGGATGGTCACCAGGAAGACGGTCGCCGACGACGGGTCCCAGCTGACGTCGACCAGCCGGGCCTGCTCCTTCTGCAGGGCCGAGGCGTTGGTGCAGTCGACCCGGTGCACCGAGACCGCGCCGCCCTTGGTGATGAACCCGAGGATCTCGTCACCGGGGACCGGGGTGCAGCAGCGGGCCAGCTTGACCTGGATGTCCTGCAGGCCCTTGACCAGGACGCCCCCGTCGCCGGTGGCCCGGTGCCGGCGCCGGGTGACCGAGGGCACCGAGCGTTCGGTGACCTCGTCGACCGCGTCCTCCTCGCCGCCGACGTAGGAGACGACCTTGGCGACGAGAGTGGAGGCGGCGACGTGGTTCTCACCGACCGCCGCGTAGACGCTGGTGATGTCCTTGTAGCCCAGTTCGTGCCCGACGACGGCCAGCGCGTCATGGGTGACCAGCCGTTGGATCGGCAGACCGGCCCGGCGGGCGGCCTTGGCGATCGCCTCCTTGCCGAGCTCGACCGCCTCCTCCCGCCGGGACTTGGCGAAGTACTGCCGGATCTTGCTCTTGGCCCGGGACGAGGCGACGAAGGAGAGCCAGTCCCGGCTCGGCCCCTGGTTGGGCGCCTTGGAGGTGAAGATCTCGACGAACTGCCCGTTGGACAGCCGCCGCTCCAGCGGCACCAGCCGGCCGTCCACCTTGGCGCCGATACATCGGTGACCGACCTCGGTGTGCACCGAGTAGGCGAAGTCGACCGGCGTGGAACCCGCTGGCAGCGTGTGGATGTCGCCCTTCGGGGTGAACACGAAGATCTCGCTGTGC
>NZ_JBMDXT010000503.1:0-7058 GCF_048594475.1 Nakamurella sp.
GTCATGCCCCACGGGCATCGCGCACACGTACATGGCCGCGGAGAACCTCGAGCAGACCGGTAAGGATCTCGGTCACGAGGTTCAGGTCGAGACCCAGGGTTCCGCGGGCACCGTCCCGCTGTCGGACGACATCATCGCCGCCGCCGACGGCGTGATCTACGCCGCCGACCTGGAGGTCAAGGGCAAGGAGCGGTTCGCCGGCAAGCCCTGCGTCGACGTCGGGGTCAAGAAGGCCGTGCACGACCCGAAGGCCGTGCTCGACGCCGCGATCGCCGCGGTGGAGAACGCCCCCAAGGCCGGCACCCCCGAGGCCGCGGCGGCCGCCGCCGCCGCACCGGCCCCCAGCAAGTCCGCCGCCCGGGACGTCGGTGTCGGCACCCGGGTCCGCCAGTGGCTGATGACCGGCGTGTCGTACATGATCCCGTTCGTCGCGGCCGGTGGCATCCTGATCGCCCTCGGCTTCCTGTTCGGCGGCGACGAGGTCGTCACCAAGCTCTACGGCGGCACCTTCGAGGGCGTCACCTACGAGAACGTCGCCGGCAGCCTGCCGCTGGGCTTCCCGTCGGGCCAGAACTTCGACACCCTGCTGGCCCAGGCCGGCTTCGCGGGCATCCTGTTCGCGCTGGGCAAGATCTCGTTCTTCCTGCTGGTGCCGGTGTTGTCCGGCTACATCGCGTTCGGCATCGCCGACCGGCCCGGCCTGGTGCCCGGCTTCGTCGGTGGCCTGCTGGCCGCGGTCCTGGGCGCCGGCTTCCTCGGCGGCCTGATCTCCGGCTTCGCCGCCGGTGGCCTGGCCTACGCGCTGACCCGGCTCCGGGTGCCCAAGGGCGTCCGCGGGATCATGCCGGTCGTCGTCATCCCGCTGGTCTCGGTCATCGTGGTCGGCCTGTTCATGATCTTCGTCGTCGGCAAGCCGGTGGCCGCGCTGACCACCGCGCTCACCGATTGGCTCAACGGCCTGGCCGGCGCCAGCGGCATCGTCCTGGGCGCGATCCTCGGCCTGATGATGGCGTTCGACATGGGCGGCCCGCTGAACAAGGTGGCCTACACCTTCGCCGCGGCCGGTCTGACCACCGCCGTCGCCAGCGAGTCCGCGCCGGCGTTCCAGATCATGGCCGCCGTCATGGCCGCGGGCATGACCCCGCCGCTGGGCATGGCCCTGGCCACCGCGGTCCGCAAGAAGCTGTGGACCGAGGCCGAGCGCGAGAACGGTCTGGCCTGCTGGCTGCTGGGTGCCTCCTTCATCACCGAGGGCGCCATCCCGTTCGCCGCCGCCCACCCGCTGCGCGTCATCCCGTCGTGCATGGTCGGCTCCGCCGTCACCGGTGCGCTGGTCATGGGCTTCGGCAACGAACTGCGCGCCCCGCACGGTGGCATCTTCGTGCTGCCGCTGGTGAGCAGCCCGGTGCTCTACCTGGTCGCGATCGCGATCGGCACGGTCATCACCGCCGCCCTGGTCATCTTCCTGATGAGCCTGGACGCCCGGAAGACCGAGGCGATCGCCCACCGCGAGGATGTCGCCGAGGGCGTCACCGCCTGATCCGCCATCCCGTGCTGCACACCCGGGCCGGGGCTGCGACGATGTCTGTCGCGGCCCCGGCCTCGTGCCAGCTCTGCTGTGCCGGCGCCGGTCCGTACGGATCCACCCACTGATTCATCCGCTAAGGAGTCGATGAATGCCCACCCGCAAGGTCAAGGTCGCGTCCCGTGTCGGCCTGCACGCCCGCCCGGCCTCGTTGTTCGTCCAGGCCGTCACCGCCACCGGGCTGCCGGTCACCATCGCCAAGGGTGACGGCGACCCCGTCGACGCCCGCAGCATCCTGATGGTGATGGGTCTGGCCGTCGGCAACAACGACGAGGTCACCCTCGCGGCCGAGGGCGACGGTGCGGATGCCGCCCTCGACCAGCTGGTCGAGCTGCTGGAAGTCGACCACGACGCGCCCTGACCCGTCCCCCGGCCGGGCCGCGGACGGATCGCTCCGCGGCCGGGCCGGGTCTCCCGCCCCACCCCTTTCTCCAGGAGTTGACTCGACCTCATGACGACCACGACCTCAACGCCGACGAACCACGCCGGAAAGCAACTGACCGGGATCGGGGTGGGCCGCGGCTCCGCGGTCGGCAAGGTGGTCAAGCTCGCGCCGCCGGTCCGCCCGCCCGCCCATGAGGCCGCGGCGGCGAACCTGGAGCAGGCCCAGGCCCTGGTCAAGAGTTCGTTCGACTTCGTCGCCACCAACCTGCGCAGCCGCGCCGCCCAGGCCGAGTCCACGGTCGCCGCCGTCCTGGAGGCCACCTCGCTGATGGCCCAGGACCCCGGTCTGATCGCCGACGTCATCCGGCGGATGGGCACCGGCGTCGGCCCGGCCACCGCCGTGGACCAGGCGGTCGAGGGCTTCTGCTCGATCCTGGAGATGAGCGGCGGCTACATGGCCGAGCGGGTCACCGACCTGCGCGACGTCCGCGACCGCATCGTGGCCCAGGTCCTGGGCCAGCAGCCCCCGGGCCTGCCGACGATGACCGAGCCGTCGGTCGTCGTCGCCGCCGACCTGGCCCCGGCCGACACCGCCACCCTCGACCTCGACCACGTGGTCGCCATCGTCACCGAGCTCGGCGGCCCCACCAGCCACACCGCGATCATCGCCGCCCAGCTCGACCTGCCCTGCATCGTGCGGGTCGCCGGGGCGCTGGAGCTGTCCGACGGCGACGAGATCGCCGTCGACGCCGCCCACGGCGCGGTCACGGTTGACCCCGACGACAGCCTGCGCGAGGCGATCATCTCCCGGGCCAAGGCGCGGGCCGCCCTGAAGGAGTCCGGCGGCGGGGCCGGCAAGACCAAGGACGGCCGGGGAGTCCAGCTGCTGGCCAACGTCGGCAAGGTCGAGGACGCCGTGAAGGCGGCCAAGGAGGACGTCGAGGGCGTCGGCCTGTTCCGCACCGAGGTGCTCTTCCTCGAACGCAAGACCGCGCCCACCGTCGCGGAGCAGACCAAGTCCTACACCGAGGTGTTCCAGGCGTTCGGCGACCGCAAGGTGGTCATCCGGACCCTGGACGCCGGCGCCGACAAGCCGCTGGCCTTCGCTCCCTCCGAGGAGGAGGAGAACCCGGCGCTGGGCGTGCGCGGCCTGCGGATGGACAAGCGCTTCCCGCAGCTGCTCGACGACCAGCTCACCGCCATCGCGGCCGCGGCCAAGGCCACCGGGGCCAAGGTCTGGGTGATGGCCCCGATGGTCTCCACCGTGCACGAGGCGGCGGCGTTCGAGCAGCGGGTGAAGTCGCACGGCCTGCCGGTCGGCGGCATCATGATCGAGGTGCCCGCGGCCGCGTTGCGGGGCCCGCACCTGATCGAGAAGGTCGACTTCTTCTCCATCGGCACCAACGACCTGACCCAGTACGCGATGGCCACCGACCGGATGGCCGGCGAGCTGGCCGAGCTGCTCGACCCGTGGCAGCCGGCCGTCCTCGACCTGATCGCGCTGGCCGGGGCGGCCGGGCAGGCCGCGGACAAGCCGGTCGGCGTCTGCGGCGAGGCCGCCCGCGACCCGCTGCTGGCCCTGGTCCTGGTCGGCCTGGGCATCTCCAGCCTGTCGATGGCGCCCAACGGGGTGCCGGCCGTCCGCTACGCACTGGCCCGCACCACGTACGCGCAGTGCCAGGAGATGGCCGCCGCCGCCCGCGCCGCCATCGACGCCGCCGCCGCCCGGGCCGCGGTCGAGGCGCTCGTCGACCCCGAGGTGCTGATGGCGCTGTAGGTCGGTCGGGTCGGCGGGGAGCTGCCGGATCGAGGAGGCGGGGTCGCGACGCGAGTCGCGACCCCGCCTCTGTCGTTCCGGACGCCGGCGGGGCGGGTCGGACGGTGAGGCGAACGGCGTGGACGGCGGTGGGGGCCGGGCCAGGCGGGGCCGGGCGCTCACGGAACCGCGACCCGTCATCCCGGGACCGGAAGCACGGCGCCCGTGCCGTCAACGGGAAACGGCGGGTCCGCGCAGTCGGCGCCGCGGCGGTGCTCAGACGGCGGGCAACTCACCCACGACGGTGACCCACTCCCCCAGGGCCAGACCGGCGGCCCGGCCGGGATCGACCCAGTAGTCGCTGGCATACCCGTCCTCGCTGGCGACGGTGATCAGGGCCAAGCCCGCTGCTCCGCCGTCCGCGGCACCGACCCCTGCGCCGGTCGCGGCGGCCGCACCGGCGGCGATTGGGCGGGCCAGGGCCGCCCTCGTCGCCTCGACGGATCCCGTTCCGCCAGGCGGTCGGCCCGCGTCGGCCGGCCCAGCCGAATCGGACAACCCGGACGCACGATGGGCCTGGTCGATCGCGACCACCTCACCCCACTGCCAGCGCCGGGTCAGCCGGCTACCGTCCACCGAGACGACCGGGAACTCGCCGTGCACCGGTCCGGTGGACGTTTCCGCGGCGACGGCGGCGATCTCTGCCGGACTCGGCTTGCGCGGCGTGACCCCGGCTGCGGTCGAGGTCGACCCCAGCACCATGACGGCGACCGCGGCGCCGATCACGGTCGATCGGTGCCACCACCGGCGCCGCGGGGCGATGGGTGCCGGTGCTGCCGGCACGCCCACCGGCACCACCGGCGCCTCCGGCACCACCGCCGCCGGCGTCCTCGTCGACCCGGGCCGCCGGGAGGGCGACCGGCGCGGCTGCTCCGGACGGGACACCGGGGCGGCCCGGTGCGCCCGAGCGGCGTCCGCTGCGGGCGGCGCCGCCGGCTCCGCCTGTCCGTGCGCCGCGTTGGGATCCGCCGGGTCGGTGTCCGGTCCCGGCGCGTCGGGGCCCGGCCGGTCGAGCGTCTGCCTGATCGCCACGACACCGAGCGTCCCGGGCCCAGCTGTCCGGGCGCTGTGCCGCGGGGAACCGCCGGCTGGGAAATCGGTCAGACGGCCCGACCGAGAAACGTCAGCAGGCGGGTCTGGGCGTCGGCGCCGGCCGGCGCCGGGACCGCCGCGCCGAACGCCCCGACCATCCGGATGGCGGTGTCCTCCGGCCGCAGGATCGCCGTCGCCACCGCCACCCCGGTCGGGTCCAGGGTCTCCTCCTGGCCGGTCGCACGAGCCAGATCCCAGGTGTGGATCAGGGTGTCGGCGCAGGCCATGCGGCGGATGAACGCCGCAAACGGGATCGACCCGAAGTCGGGGCCGAGCGGGAACACCGCCAGCAGCGGGTCCCGCAGCGCCCCTCGGACCCCGGTCGTCACGCACCGCCAGGCCGCTCGCACATCCTGGTCGGGGCCCGGCGCCGTGAAGGCCGACCCGTCCAGACCGGCCAACGCCCGGCGGTGGTTCCGCACCACGTGCGCGGCGACGTCCCGGGCCGTCCACCCGGGGCACGGTGACGGTGCGGCCCAGCGGTCCGGGGGGCAGCCCTCCAGCAGGGCGCCGAACCGGTCGGCGATCCGGTCATACAGGGCTGTGGTGTCGTCGGACATGCCGGGCGGGACCCTCCTTCGATGGCGGACGGGCGACCGACCACGGGCGGCCCCGCCGGCACCCCGGCTCCTCGGCGCCGCGGTGCCTCCAGAACCCTCCGGAGCGCGGTGGTGGCTTCGCGCGCTCGGCGCCCACTAGCGTGCACCCATGTGCCCGAGCGTGCCCGGTGAGGGGTCGTCCACGAACCCGGCCCGGCCCCACCATCGGGCGAGCGACGGGACGAGCGTCCGGCCGGACCCCGTCCGGCCGGCCGGGTGGCAGCACGAACCACCGGTCGTCGCCGTGCAACGCCGGACCCTCCGGCTGCTGGCGGCGGCCCAGGTGCTGGGCGGGATCGGATTCGGCGCCGGATTGTCGGTGGGAATCCTGCTGGCCGCCCAGGTCACCCGGTCCGAGGGCTGGGCCGGCGTGGCCCGCACCTCCTCCACCGTGGTGGCCGCGCTGGTCGCGGTCCCCCTGGCCGTCCTCGCCGCCCGATCCGGACGCCGGATCTCCCTGGGGCTGGCCTGGGCCCTGGCCACCACCGGCTCGGTCGCGCTCGTCGCGGCGGCCCAGCTGGCCGATTCGAATCGCCTCGTCGCGTCCGGGCTGCTGATCTACGGTCTGGGGATCTCCGGCGCCGGGAGCGCCGCGTCGCTGCAGGGCCGGTACGCGGCCACCGACCTGGCCGCCCCCGAGCACCGGTCCCGGCACCTGTCGCTCATCGTCTGGGCGACCACCGTCGGCACGGTGCTGGGACCGAACCTGGGGGCGCCCGGGGAGGCGCTGGCCGGCACCCTGGGGCTCGCGCCGATGGCCGGGCCGTTCGTCATCGCCGCCGTCATGCTGACGCTGGCCACCGGGGTCATCCTGCTGCTGCGACCGGACCCACTGCTGCTGGCCGCCCGGTACACCCACGTCGATCCGCACGCGCCCCGCTCCGGCACCCGGGCGGCGATGGGACGCGCCTGGCGGATCGGGGGCGCCCGGACCGCCCTGGTGGCCATGTGCGCCGCGCACACGGTGATGGTCGGGGTCATGACGATGACCCCGGTGCACATGGACCACCACGGCGCGTCGATCACCGTCGTCGGGCTGACCATCAGCATCCACGTGCTGGGCATGTTCGCCTTCTCGCCGCTGGTCGGCATCGCCGCGGACCGGGTCGGCCGGTTGCCGGTCATCGTCGCCGGCGGCGGCACGCTGCTGGTGGCCACGGTGATCGCCGGCACCGCCGGACCCTCGATGGCCCGGGTGACGATCGGACTGTTCCTGCTGGGCGTCGGCTGGTCGCTGGTCCTGGTGCCGGCGTCGACGCTGTTGACCGAATCGGTCCCGGCCGCCGACCGCACCCGCGTGCAGGGTGGATCGGACGCCGCGATGAACGTCTCGGCCGCGATCGGCGCGGCCGGCTCCGGGCCGCTGCTGGGCCTGATCGGCTTCGGCGGGCTCAACGCGCTGTCCGCCCTGATCGTGCTGGCCGCGGTGCCGCTCCTCCTGCGCGCCCGCCGGCTGCCGGTCCGGGCCTGACCCGGCCCCGTCCGGCCCCCGGCCCGACCCCGGCCCCCCCGGGCCGGCCCCGGTCGTCCCCCGGCCCCACCACCGGATGGGGGGGGGGCACGGGTTGCGGCGGGGGGATTA
>NZ_JBMDXT010000504.1:0-6510 GCF_048594475.1 Nakamurella sp.
GCCGCCGCCCCGGTGAGCCCGGTCGGCCCGGTCGTCCCGGCGGTCGGCCCGGCCCGGGTGGTCGCGGAACCGGTCCGGCCGTTGCGGGTCCGGCAGCTGACCATCGAGGACGGGCTGACCGTCGCCGCATGGAGCAGCCCGGGCGCCTGGCACATCCAGGACGCCCTCCAGGCGCCCGAGCCCGACGAGGGCTACTGGGCCGTGGTCGACGCCCGCGACGAGCTGCTGGGCCTGTGCTGTCTGGGCGCGGCCGCCCGGGTGCCCGGGCAACCGGAGGACGACTGGGTGCTCGACGTGGCCATCGGCATCCGCCCGCAGCTGGCCGGCCGCGGCTGGGGTGCCGACCTCGGCCGGGCCGCCGTCGCCTACGCCCGTTCGGTGACCCTGGACCGCCGGGTCCGGACGGCCGTCCCGGAGTGGAACGTCGCCGGGCAGCGGACCGCCGAGCAATGCGGGTTCGTCCGCGTGGGCCACCGCACCTACGAGCACCAGCCGTACCAGGTCTTCGAGCAGCCGCCCTGAGCCGGGGCCGACGCTGCCGCCCACCACGCCAAGGAGGTCCACCGTGACGATCACCGTCGCGAACTACGTCGCCGGCCGCTGGCTGGACCCGTCCGGTGACCGGGTGTCCCTGCTGGACGCCACCACCGCGCAGCCCGTGGCCGAGATCGGCACCAGCGCAATCGATCTCGGCCCGGCAATCGACCACGCGCGGACGGTCGGTGGACCCGCCCTGCGGGCGATGACGTTCCACGAGCGGGCGCTGGCCCTCAAACGGCTCGCCCAGCACCTGAACGGCCGGCGGGACGGTTTCTACGCGCTGTCCACGTGGACCGGGGCAACCCGGCGCGACTCCCTGGTGGACGTCGACGGTGGGATCGGCGTGCTGTTCACCTACGGCAGCCGGGGTCGCCGGGAGCTGCCCAACAGCACCGTGTTGCTCGACGGCACGACCGAGAGACTGGGCCGGGCAGGCCACTTCGTCGGCCAGCACGTCTACACCCCGCGCCGCGGGATCGCCCTGCAGATCAACGCGTTCAACTTCCCGGTCTGGGGCATGCTGGAGAAGCTGGCCCCGGCGTTCCTGGCCGGGGTCCCGACCGTGGCCAAGCCCGCGTCCCAGACGGCGTACCTGACCGGGGCCGTGGTCGCCGAGATCATCGCGTCCGGCCTGCTGCCCGAGGGCAGCCTGCAACTGGTGACCGGCGGGTCCCGCCGGCTGCTCGACCTGCTCGACGAGCAGGACACCGTGGCGTTCACCGGTTCGGCGGCGACCGCGGCGGCGCTGCGCAGCCATCCCCGGGTCCGGACCGGGGGCGTGCGGTTCGGCGCCGAGGCCGACTCCCTCAACGTCTCCGTACTGGGTCCCGACGCCACCCCCGGCAGTGCCGAGTTCGACCTGTACGTGCGGCAACTCGTCACCGAGCTGACCGCCAAGGCCGGGCAGAAGTGCACCGCCATCCGCCGCGCGCTGGTGCCCGAACCGCAGGTCGGCGATGTCGTCGAAGCCGTGCGGGCACGGATCGCGGAGACGGTGCGCCTCGGCAATCCCGGCGATCCAACGGTGACCATGGGCGCGCTGGTGGGTCTGGGCCAGCGCGACGAGGTCCGCAAGAACCTGGACGCCCTGCAGGCCGCGGCGCGGATCGTCGTCGGTGATCCCGACCGGTTCGACCTCATCGACGCGGACCCGGAGCGAGGTGCCTTCCTGCCGCCGATCCTGCTGCGGGCCGACGATCCCGACCGGGACGAGCCGCACGACATCGAGGTGTTCGGACCGGTCGGCACCGTCATGGGGTACCGGGACACCGCCCACGCGGTCCGGCTCGCCGCACGCGGCCGGGGCAGCCTGGTGGGGTCGGTCGTCTCGGCCGACCCGGCGGTGGTGCGCGACCTGGTGCTCGGCCTCGCGCCGTGGCACGGCCGGATGCTGGTGCTCGACGCGGAGGCTGCGGCCGAGTCGACCGGTCACGGATCCCCGCTGCCGACGCTGGTGCACGGCGGTCCCGGCCGGGCCGGCGACGGCGAGGAGCTGGGCGGCATCCGCGGCCTGCGGCCCTACCTGCAGCGCACCGCCGTCCAGGGCTCGCCGCGGGCGGTCTCGGCCGTCACCGGGACCTGGATCCCCGGCGCGCCCCGGTCCACCGGCGGGACGCACCCGTTCCGCAAGAGCCTGGCCGAGCTGCGGATCGGGGACACGGTGGTCGGCGGCCCCCGGGTCGTCACCCTGGACGACATCGAGGCCTTCGCCGACCTCAGCGGTGACACCTTCTACGCGCACATGGACGACGAGGCCGCCGCCGCCAACCCGTTCTTCGACGGTCGCGTGGCCCACGGCTATTTCGTCGTCTCGATGGCGGCCGGCCTGTTCGTCGCACCCGAGCCGGGGCCCGTGCTGGCCAACGTCGGCCTGCAGAACCTCGCCTTCAGCCAGCCGGTCTACCCCGGGGACGCGCTGACCGTCACGCTGACCGCCAAGGCCATCTCGCCGCGCGTCGACTCCGGCTGGGGCGACGTCACCTGGGACGCCGTGATCACCAACCAGGACGGCCGGACCGTCGCCACCTACGACGTGCTCACCTGCGTCGCGGCGACCTGGCCGGCCGGGTGACCGGTCCCCTCACCGCCACCGACCAGGGGGTCCGACCGATGGACGACCGAATTCCCGACCCGCAGTTGTTGGAACCGATCGAGCGGGCCTCGGTCGACGAGCTGCGCGCCGTGCAGCTCACCCGCCTGCGCGCCGCGCTGCGATACGCCTACGCCCACGTGCCGCACCACCGTCGGGCGTTCGACGCCGCCGGCGTCCATCCGGACGACTGCCGCGAGCTGTCCGACCTGGCCCGCTTCCCGACGACCGGCAAGGACGACCTGCGGGCCGGCTACCCGTTCGGCATGTTCGCCGTACCCCGGGAGCGCATCGCCCGGATCCACGCGTCGTCCGGGACGACCGGCCGGCCGACCGTCGTCGGGTACACCGCGAACGACATCGCCATGTGGTCCGGCGTGATGGCCCGCTCGATCCGCGCGGCCGGCGGACGGCCCGGCGACCGGGCGCACATCGCCTACGGCTACGGCCTGTTCACCGGTGGCCTCGGCGCCCACTACGGGGCCGAGAAGCTCGGCTGTACCGTCATTCCCGTGTCCGGCGGGATGACCGAGCGGCAGGTGGCGCTGATCAACGACTTCGCGCCGGACCTGATCATGGTCACCCCGTCGTACATGCTGGCCATCGTCGACGAGATCGAGCGGCAGGGCCTCGATCCGGCCGGGACCTCGCTCGAACTGGGCATCTTCGGGGCCGAACCGTGGACCAACGAGATGCGGCGAGAGATCGAACAGCGCCTGGACATCCACGCCATCGACATCTACGGCCTGTCCGAGGTGATCGGCCCCGGCGTCGGTGTGGAGTGCATCGAGAGCAAGGGTGCGCTGCACCTGTGGGAGGACCATTTCTACCCCGAGATCATCGATCCGGTCACCGAGCAGGTGCTGGCGGACGGGGAGTACGGCGAGCTGGTCTTCACCTCCCTGACCAAGGAGGCGATGCCGGTCGTCCGGTACCGGACGCGGGACCTGACCCGGCTGCTGCCCGGGACCGCCCGGCCGATGCGGCGGATCGAGAAGATCACCGGCCGCAGCGACGACATGATCATCCTGCGCGGGGTGAACCTGTTCCCGACCCAGATCGAGGAACTCATCCTGCGCACGCGCGCCCTGTCGCCGCACTTCCAGTGCGTGCTGACCCGCCCCGACCGGATGGACCGGCTGACGGTGCGGGTCGAGCACCGGTCCGGCGCCGACCCGGGTGCCGCGCGCGAGGAGGGCGCCGGGCTGGTCGCGCTGATCAAGAACCGGATCGGGGTGAGCGTCGCGGTGGAGGTGGTCGACCCGGGCGGGATCGAACGATCGGTGGGCAAGATGCGTCGCATCGTCGACGACCGGCCCAGGGGGTGACCGGCGACGGCGCGGGCCGGGTCCGGACGACCGGCGACCGGCCCGGGCGGGACCGGCCGGATGGGGCATACTCCGGTCATGGCCACCGTCCCCGCCCGACCCGCGGCGGCGGCCGGCCCGCGGGGGACCCGGGGGCGGCCGGCCCGGTACAGCCGCGAGGAGCTGCTGGGCCTGATCGTCGCGGTGTTCAACGAACGCGGGTACGAGGCGGCCAGCATGACCGACCTCGCGGCGGCCACGGGATTGACGAAATCGGCCTTCTACCATCACTTCACCAGCAAGGAGGAGATCCTCGGGATGGCCGTCGATCGGGCGCTCAACGCGCTGGCCGCGGCCTTGGACGAGGCCACCGCGCGGCCCGGGCGGGCGGTCGACCGGCTCGAGCAGGCGATCCGGCGGACCACCGAGATCCTGATCGATCAGCTGCCTTTCGTCACGATCCTGCTGCGGGTTCGGGGCAACACGGTGGTCGAGCGGGACACCCTGGCCCGCCGCCGGCAGATCGACGCCCGGCTGGCCGGACTGGTCGAGCAGGCGGCCCGGGCGCGGGAGATCCGGGACGACGTCGACCCGCGGCTGGTCAGCCGGTTGCTGTTCGGCATGGTCAACTCGGTGCACGAGTGGTACCGGCCGGGCACCCGCACCGGATCGCCGCAGGCGATCGTGGACGCGACCGTCGCGATCGCGCTGAACGGTCTGCGGCCCTTGTGATCCCGTGCCGGCGAGGGCCTCGATGACGCCGCCCCGGCCGGGCGACCCCCGGACCCCGGACCCGGCCCGCGACCCGGATGCCGACACGGCCGCCCAGGAGCTCGCGCAGCGGTGCGCCGACGCGATGTGGGAACGGGACCGGGCCAGCCGACGGTTGGGCATGAGCCGGCCGGTCGTGGCCCCGGGCCGGGCCACGCTCACCCTGCTGATCGGCGCCGACCTGCTCAACGGCCAGGGTTACTGCCACGGCGGCTATCTGGCCACGCTGGCCGACACCGCCTTCGCCTTCGCCTGCAACACCGGCAACGAGGTCACCGTGGCCGCCGGGTTCGACATCGTGTTCGTGCGGCCCGCGCGGGAGGGCGACGTGGTGCGGGCGAGTGCCGTCGAGCGCGCCCGGTTCGGCCGGTCCGGCCTGTACGACGTGACGATCACCCGGTCGGACGGCGAGCTGATCGCCGAGTTCCGGGGCCGCAGCCGGTCGCTGGGGCGCCCGCTGCTGCCCGGGCACCCCGGCCCGGGCCGGCCGGCCGGCTGACCCGACCCGCCGGTCGTCACCGGTCGACGCCGGAGGGAGCAGATCGCGCCGAGCGACACCTCGTCGGTGTGGGCGTCCACCGGCTCGGCTTGGTGCCGGCCTCAGGAGGACGGGTCGGCGGCCGCGGCGGCCGCGGCGGTCGTCGCGGTCCAGCTGACCGACGTCGGCCCCAGCCGCCGGCGGCGGACTGGGTCAGACGGCGGTGTACCCGCCGTCGACGACGTGCTGCGAGCCGGTGATGTACGACGCCCGGTCGGACAGCAGGAACACGGCGAGCTCGGCGACCTCCTCGGCGGTGCCGAGCCGACCGATCGGGTGCAGGGTGGTCAGGGCGTCGTAGTGGCGGCGGGGCATCTCGGCCAGCAGCGGAGTGTCGATGTACCCGGGGTGGATCGAGTTGACCCGGATGCCGTGCCGCGCGTAGGCGGCGGCCGCGGCCCTGGTCATGCCGACGACGCCGTGCTTGGCGGTCACGTACGGCAGCGCGGCGGGGGTGCCGACCAGCCCGAGCACCGAGCTGGTGTTGACGATCGCGCCGCCGCCCGCGGCCAGCATCGCCGGAACCTGGTACTTCAGGCCGTAGAAGACCGAGTCGAGGTTGACGGCGATCACCCGGTGGTAGGCATCGATGTCGATGTCGGCGGGCGCGCCGGTGGGGCCGGTGATGCCGGCGTTGTTCACCGCCAGGTGCAGCGCGCCGTAGGTGCCGACGGCGGCGTCCACCGCCGCGGCCACGTCCGCCGGCCGGGAGACATCGCCGGTGACGGCGATCGCGCGCCCACCGGTCCCGGTGATCGTGTCGACCACGGCCCCGGCGGTGTCCGGGTGCAGATCGGCGACGACCACCGCCGCGCCCCCGGCGGCCAGGCCGAGGGCGATCGCGCGCCCGATCCCCGAGCCTGCCCCGGTGACCAGGGCGACCTTGCCGGTGAACTCCTGCGCCACGTGATCCTCCATCGTCGATCCGCGCCGTCGGCCGGCCCGGCCGCTCAGCGTAAATCGCGACGGGCACCGGTCGGTCGGCCCGCGGGACGGTCGGTCACCCCACGCCGCGAGCGGTGCGGGTCGACCGGTGAGTCGCGAAGCGGTGTGGCTCGTCCGGGCGGTCCGGGCGCACCTGGGCCGTCGATCACCCGGGGCTCGCGCCGGGCAGGACCGGCAGCAGTAGCCGGGAGTCGGCGAAGATCTCGTTGACGGCACTCGTGCCGACCGGTGTGTGGCGGAAGTTCATGATCGCGGGGCGGTCGTCCGGTTGGTCGTCGGAGGTCAGGACCAGCCGGATCCGGTGGCCGGCCCGGAACCGG
>NZ_JBMDXT010000505.1:0-26477 GCF_048594475.1 Nakamurella sp.
CCGGGCCGGCGTGCGGCCGGCGCAGGTGGTGCTCGGCGGCCGGTCGTACGGCGGTCGGATGTGCTCGATGGCCGTGGCGCAGGGCCTGCCGGCCGCCGCCCTGGTGCTGCTGAGCTACCCGCTGCATCCGCCGGGAAAGCCGGACCGCCTGCGGACCGAGCACTTCCCGGCGATCGAGGTGCCGGTGCTGGTCGTGTCGGGGACCGGTGACCCGTTCGGCACCCCGGCGGAGTTCGACCGGGAGCTGGCGGCGATTCCCGGCCCGGTCACCACGGTGCGGCTGCCCGGCGGGCACGACCCGCGGCGCTACGACGAGATCGCCCGGATCGTCGCCGACTGGGTGGCCGACCTGCCCGGATGAACCGGGCCGGGCCGGGTCAGCCGGACAGGCTCGACAGCGTGGCGAAGCCGGCCGCCGCGATGACCGGCAGGATCAGGAACATCAGCACCGCGGTGACCGGGCGCTTGTAGCTGTCGGTTCCCAGCATCGCCAGGGCGCCGAGCACGATGATGCACCCGGCCAGGATGAAGGTCGTGGTCCACATGCTGGTTTCCTCTCGCCTGCCCCGTCCGGCCCGCTCCGGTGCGGTCACCGGCGCCGATCATTGTGCCCGACGGGACTGCGCCGGACGGCCGCCAGGGGGCCTGACAGCCGCCGCCGGGGCAGGTGGCGCCGGCCGCACCCGGCCCGTTGCTCCGCCGGGATGGCGGCCGCGCACTACCCTGCGATCCATGACCGGCTCGATCAGGGGGGTGGACCGGGACATGAACGACATTGCCGTGCGGCGGGGTCAGCCGACGCTCGAGGACGTCGCCGCCGCGGCCGGGGTGTCCCGGTCGACCGCGTCCCGCGCGATCAACGGCGAGGCCAAGGTCAGCGCGCAGGCCCGCGCCGCCGTGGCCGATGCCGTGCTGGCGCTCGGGTTCACGCCGAACCAGGCGGCCCGCACCCTGGTCACCCAGCGGACGAACGCGGTGGCGCTGGTGATTCCCGAGCCGGACGATCGGATCGTCGCCGACCCGTTCTTCGGGGCCGCGATCCAGGGCCTGTCGCACGCCCTGGCCGAGTCCGATCTGCAGCTGGTGCTGCTGATGGCCAGGATGGGCGGCTCGCCCGAGCGCACCGTCCGCTACCTGCGCAGCGGGCACGTGGACGGCGCCGTCATCGCCTCCCACCACCAGGCCGACGACCTGGAGCGAACGCTGGTCGACTCCCGGTTGCCCAGCGTCTCGATGGGTCGGCCCTGGCACCTGCCCGATCAGCTCAGTTACGTCGACACCGACAACCGGCTCGGCGGCGAACTGGCCACCGAGCACCTGCTGGGCCGGGGCCGGCGGCGCATCGGCACCGTCGCGGGCCCGGCCGACATGACTGCCGCCGAGGACCGGCTGATCGGCTGGCGGACCGCGATGGTCAGGGCCGGCCGGCCGGACCGGGCCGTCGAGTACGGCGACTTCACCACCGCGGGGGGCGCCGCGGCCATGCGCCGCCTGCTGGCGGCCGAGCCCGATCTGGACGCGGTCTTCGTCGCCTCCGACCTGATGGCGGCCGGCGCCCTGGCCGTGCTGCGGGCCGCGCACCGGCAGGTACCCGGCGACGTCGCCGTCATCGGCTACGACGACTCCGCGGTGGCCGCGGTGACCGACCCCCCGCTGACGACGGTGGTGAACCCGGTGGCCACGATGGCCCGGACGGCCGGCCGGCTGCTGCTCGACCGGCTCGGCCGGCCGGGGCTCGCCGGGACGCCCGACGTCGAGCGGGTCGTCTTCCCGCCCGAGCTGGTGATCCGCGCCTCCACGTGATCGCGCCGGGCCGGCCCCGCGCGACCGAAGGCGATCGAAGACAGGAACAGGAGCAGGACGTGACGTCACCGGCGACGGTGCCGGCCCCGCCGACGGGCGGGGCGCGCTGGCGGTCCTGGGCGGCCGTGGTGTGGCGCCAGCCCGGCCGGGCCCGGCGCGCCCCGGTGACGGTGCTGCTCGTCGCGGCGATCTGGATCGTGGGAGCGGTCAGCGGGAGCCTGCTGCACGGGCCATCGGACGAGCTGCGCGAGGTGGTCGCCGTCGGGCTGCCCACGCTGTCCGACGGGGCCTGGTGGACCCCGGTCACGTCGGCCCTCTTCGCCGACGACCTGGTCACCTACCTGCTGGTGACGGTCGCGCTGCTGGTCGTCGGCGCCCTGTGCGAGCGGCGGTGGGGCAGCGGCCGGATGGCCGGCATCGCGCTGCTGGTCCAGGTGCTCGGCGTGGCCGCCGGGCTCGGGGCGGTGGCCGTGTGCGACGCGGTCTTCGACTGGCAGTGGGCCGACTACCTGGCCTCCGGGTCGGCGGTCGGCGCCACGCCGCTGGTCGCCGGCCTGCTGATGGCCTACAGCGCGGGCTCGACCGTGCTCTGGCGGCGCCGCATCCGGGTCGGCGTGTTCACGCTCTGCCTGGTCGCCCTGCTCTACGGCGGTCAGCTGCAGGACGTGCTGCGGCTGAGCACCGCGCTGATCGGCCTGCTGGCCGGCGTGGTGTTCGTCCATCGCGGCGACCGCCGGATCCACGTGCACGCGACCCGGCACGAGACGCGGGTGCTGGTCGCCGTCGTCCTGGCCGCGACCGCCCTCGGCCCCATCCTGATCGCGGTCACCGGTGAGATCGAGGGCCCGCTCTCGGCCCTGGCCGACCTCTATGTCGGGCCCAGCGCCTACGGCGACGCCGGGACCGATCGCGACCTGGCCCAGATCCTGCTCTCGGTGGTGCCGGCGCTGATCGTGCTGGTGCTGGCCGCCGGTCTGCGGCGCGGGCGGCGGTTCGCCTGGTGGGCCACCCTGCTGTTCCACACCCTGCTGCTGACGGTCGGCGCGTTCTACGCCGTCGACTACTACCAGTGGGCCGTGGACAACGATCTGATCAACGACGGCACCAGCTGGGTCGCCTGGCTGGTCCCGCTCGTGCTGCTGCCGGTGCTGATCATCGGCCTGCTGCTGATCACCCGGCGATCCTTCACCGTGGAGGCGCCGGCCGGGGTGTACCGGCGGCTGGGGCTGACCGTGGCCGGGCTCGTCGCGGGCCTGTGGGCGGTGTTCGTCGGGCTCGGCTGGCTGGTCGCCGACGAGTTCGACCCGCCCGTCGGGATCACCGACCTGATCGTCGACTTCCCGACCCGGCTGCTGCCCACCGGCTACCTGTCGATCATCGAACCGGCCTTCGAGCCGGCCAACGGGTTGGGCCGGTTGCTGGCCGACTGGATCCCGGTGGCCGTCTGGGCGGTCGTGCTGGTCGGGCTGCTGCGCAGCTTCGTCTCCGCGCGGGTGGACTCCGCCGACGCCGACCGGGCCCGCGCCCAGCGCATCCTGCAGCGGTACGGCACGTCCTCGCTGTCCCACCTGACCACGTGGGACGGCAACAGCTACTGGTTCGCCACGGGGGAGCGGTCGTTCGTCGCCTACCGGGTGGAGGGCGGCGTCGCGATCACCACCGGGGACCCCGTCGGCCCGCCGGCCGAGCTGCCCGCGGTGATCGAGGAGTTCATCGCCTTCTGCGGGGCCCGCCACTGGACGGTCTGCCTCTACTCCGTCACCGACGCCGTCCGGCAGGTCACCGACGGGTTCGGCTGGCCCAGCCTGCAGGTGGCCGAGGAGACCGTGCTGCCGCTGGGCTCGCTGGCGTTCACCGGCAAGAAGTTCCAGGACATCCGCACCGCCATCAGCCGGGCCGGCAAGAGCGGGATCACCGCCGAATGGATCACCTACCGCACCGCGCCGCTGTCCATCCGGGACCAGATCGAGGTGATCAGCGAGGAGTGGGTCTCGGACAAGGCGCTGCCGGAGATGGGCTTCACGCTGGGCGGGCTGGACGAGCTCGAGGACCCCGCGGTGCGCTGCCTGATCGCGGTCGACGCCGAACGCACCATCCACGGCGTGACCAGCTGGATGCCGTGCTACTCCGACGGCGAACCGATCGGCTGGACGCTGGACTTCATGCGGCGGCGCACCGGGACCGATGCGGCCGGCTTCAAGGGCGTCATGGAGTTCCTCATCGGCACCGCCGCGCTGGACCTGCAGGCGCAGGGCGCGCAGTTCCTGAGCCTGTCCGGGGCGCCGCTGGCCCAGGCCCACCCCGACGACGACCAGGCCGGCGTGCAGCGGCTGCTCCAGGTGATCGGCGGCACCATGGAGCCGGTCTACGGGTTCCGGTCCCTGCTGCGGTTCAAGGCCAAGTTCCAGCCCGAGTACCGGCCGATGTACCTGTGCTACCCGGAGGCGGCCGTGCTGCCACGGATCGGGCTGGCCATCTCGCGGGCCTACCTGCCGACCATGACCGTCCGCCAGGTGGTGCGCATGATGGGGCAGCTCACCTGACCCGCGGGCGCCGCCGCGGGCGGGGTCCGGCGGCCCATTTCGGGCGTTCCGGCCCTGACCGGACGGGGTCCGGGCCGCTTCCGAACGCCCGTCCGACACTGCGCTAGCCTGGCCAGTCCCGGGGCGGGGAGAACCGTGCCGGGCATCCAGGATGGTTCCGCGCCGCGGTGCGGGCCACGAGCGCGACAGGAGTCATGTCATGCCCACTCGTGTGGCAAGCACGCAATGGAGCGGCGGCCTGCAGGACGGCTCCGGCCAGGTCACCCTGACCAGTTCCGGCACCGGCACCTTCGACGTCTCCTTCCCCCGCCGCGCGGCCGACGAGGCCGGCGGCGTCACCAGCCCCGAGGAACTGGTCGCGGCCGCGCACTCGTCCTGCTTCTCGATGGCGCTGTCCAACGAGCTGACCCAGGCCGGCGGCACGGTCAACAGCCTGGTCACCGAGGCGGCCGTTTCCCTGGGCCCGGATCCGGCCGGTGGCTTCCGGCTGACCGGCATCAAGATCACCGTCCGGGGTCAGGTCGACGGCCTGGACAATGACGGATTCGTCAAGGCGGCGGAAGCGGCGAAGGCCGGCTGCCCGATCTCCAAGGCGCTGACTGGGACAACAATCACCCTCGATGCCGCCCTGGCCTGAGCAACCCCGGTTGTGACCTGCGACAATGCGCCCGCCGTCACCGGCGGGCGCATTGTTCGTCAGTGGCCGTCCACCATTCTTCGCGCGCACGCAAAGTTCGGCGGCAATACGATCTGCGCATGGTGAGTAACGGACTGGAATCTGCTCGCCGCCTGATGGCCCAGGGCGGCGTTCACCCGCGCGCGATCGCGGTTTTTGCCCATTCATACGAGATTCTCGCGTCCGGCGAGACCGGCCTGCTGCCGGAGCCGGACCTCGAGCCGATCGCCGAACTGCCGCGACTGGCCGACCTGGAGACCGACCCGGAGGCCGCGAAGGCGGCCATGGCGGCGACCGCCGTGGTCAAGCTCAACGGCGGCCTGGGCACGTCGATGGGGATGGACCGGGCCAAGTCGCTGCTGGAGGTGCGTCCGGGCAAAAGCTTCCTGGACATCATCGCCGAGCAGATCCTGGCGCTGCGGACCGAGTACGGCGTCGGCCTGCCCGTCGTCTTCATGGACAGCTTCCGGACCTCCGACGACACCCTGGCCGCGCTCGCCGCGCACCCGGGCCTGGAGACCGACGGGCTGCCGCTGGATTTCCTGCAGAACCGTGAGCCCAAGCTCCGGTCGGACGACCTGACTCCGGTCAGCTGGCCGGCCGACCCGTCGCTGGAGTGGTGCCCGCCCGGGCACGGCGACATCTACACCGCGCTGGACGCCAGCGGCCTGCTGCAGGCGCTGCTGGCCAAGGGCTACCGGTACCTGTTCGTCTCGAACGCCGACAACCTGGGCGCCCGACCCGATCCGGCGCTGGCCGCCTGGTTCGCCGCGTCGGGTGCGCCGTTCGCGGCCGAGTTCTGCCGGCGCACCGCGGCCGACCGCAAGGGCGGCCACCTGGCCCGCCGCGCGGCCGACGGCCAGCTGGTGCTGCGGGAGTCCGCGCAGACCCGTCCGGAGGACGAGGAGGCGTTCGGCGACATCGAGCGGCACAAGTTCTTCAACACCAACAACCTCTGGCTGGACCTGGTCGCGCTCGACGCGGTGCTGCAGGCCAACGACGGGGTGCTCGGCCTGCCGATCATCCGCAACGTCAAGACGGTCGACCCGGCCGATCCGACCTCGCCCGAGGTGATCCAGATCGAGACCGCGATGGGTGCGGCGATCGGCGTGTTCGAGGGCGCCGCCGCGATCGAGGTGCCGCGTTCCCGGTTCCTGCCGGTCAAGGCGACCAGCGACCTGCTGGTGCTGCGGTCCGACGCCTACGAGCTGGTCGACGGCGCGCAGGTGCGGCTGGCCCCGTCCCGCACGGCGGCCCCGCTCGTCGAGCTGGACAAGCCCTACAAGCTGGTCGGCGACTTCGACGCCCGGTTCCCGCACGGCGCGCCCTCGCTGATCGACTGCGAGAAGCTCACCGTCAAGGGCGACTGGACCTTCGGCCGCGACGTGCGCGCGGTCGGTGTGGCCGCGGTTCCCGCCGACGGCGCGCCCGGCACCATCGCCGACGGGACCGTCCTGGGCGGCTGACCCCGCCCCGCCCGCTCCACCTCGCGCGCCTCCTTCGCGCGGCCTCCTTCGCGCGCCCTCCTCCGCGGGGCCTCCTTCGCGCGGCCGGGCCGCGCGGATCAACAACGCCTGCGCGGATGAAGTCACCTTGTTTGGGACCGGTGTGACCGGTGTCGACGACTTCATCCGCGCAGGCGTTTCGCCGTTCCGGGCCGGCCCGCCGTGCCCGACGCCGGCCCGCCGTGCCCGATCCCGGCCCACGGTGCCCGATCCCGGCCCGCGGTGCCCGATCGGCCTCGGGTCCGCGGCCGTCGATGGGTGACGCGGGCGCGCCCGCCCGGCGCTCCCGATGACGCCCGACGATCGTCGGGCGATGAGTTCGGGACGGCGGGACGGTCAGCCCGGCATCGCGACGTCGACCGACCGGAGGACCGCCATGCCCGACCTCGACCTGATGCCGGCCGCCAACACCCTGGGCGCTCTGGTGCGGCAGGTTCCCGACGAGCGGCTGGGCGACCCGACGCCCTGCCCCGACTTCACCGTGGGCGACCTCGTCGAGCACATCGGCGGCCTCGCGCTGGCGTTCACCGCCGCCGCCCGGAAGGAACTCGGCGCCTTCACCGACTCGCCGCCGCAGCCCGACGGCGCTCGCCTGCCCGCCGACTGGCGCACCCGGATCCCGGCCGACCTGACCGCCCTGGCCCGCGCCAGGCGGGGCCCCGCCGCCTGGACCGGGGGGACCCGGGCCGGCGGCGGCGCCCTGCCCGGCGAGGTCGGCGGGAGCGTCGCCCTGGACGAGATCGTGCTGCACGGGTGGGATCTGGCGGCCGCCCTCGGCCGGCCGTTCGACGTCGAGCCCGATCTGCTGGGCGCCGTCCGCGGGTTCGTCGAGTCCTTCGGCACCGAGCCGCAGACCCGGGGCGGGCTGTTCGGGCCGATCGTTCCGGTCCCCGCGGACGCCCCGCCGTTGCACCGGGTGCTGGGGCTGGCCGGGCGGGATCCGGCGTGGTCGGCCCGCTGAGGACGGCCCGCACCGTGCGGACCGCCGTGGTCCGGACGACGATCGCCTCCGCCTGGCCCGCGGACGCCGCGGCCGTGCCGCCGGCCGCCGCGGACGTGCGTCGGGCCCCGCCGGCGACCACCCGCGCGGACGAAGTCGTCGACAACCGTCCCACCGGTCACATTCGGGGCGAGTTGATCCGCGCCGGGGTTGTTGATCCGCGCGGTCAGGGGAGGGGGGCGGGGCTTCAGCGGTCAGGAGAGTCGGGGCGTGGCGGCGGGTCAGCGGGTGAGGCCGATGAGGCGGGCGGCCTTGAGTTCGGTCTCGTCCCATTCGGCGGCGGGGTCGGAGGAGTAGGTGATGCCGGCGCCGGTGCCGAAGCGGATCCGGTCGTCGTCGCCGAAGAAGGTCCGGATGGCCACGGCCAGCCGGGCCCGTCGCCGGTCGCCGTCGACGAACCCGAACGCGCCGCAGTAGACCTCGCGGGGGACGGGTTCGAGTTCGGCGATCACCTCGAGTGCCCGGATCTTCGGCGCGCCGGTCACCGAGCCGGGCGGGAAGGTCGCGGCCAGCAGCTCCGCCCAGCCGACCCCGGCGGCCGGCCGGGCCGTCACCGTCGAGACCAGGTGCGCCAGCCCCGGGTGCTCCTCCCGGGCCAGCAACCCGGTCACCACCACCGACCCGGGCCGCGCGATCCGGCCCAGGTCGTTGCGGACCAAGTCGGTGATCATGATGTTCTCGGGATAGTCCTTGTCCGCGAACGGCTCCCCGGGACGGGTGGTGCCCTTGATCGGGGACGAGGCGACCACGTCGCCCCCGCCGTCGGGGTGAGGGTCCCGGGCCAAAAAGAGCTCCGGCGACGCGCTGACGATCCACTCCCGGCCCAGGTGCAACACCCCCTGCAGCGGCGCCGGATTGCCCGCGGCCAGCCGGTGGGCCAGCGCCAGCGGGTCGACCGGCCGGCTCAGCGACGCGCCGAGCATCCGGCACAGGTTGACCTGGTAGACGTCGCCGGCCGCGATGTGCGCGCGGATCCGGGCCACCCCGTCCAGGTAGGCTGTCCGGTCCAGGCTGGAATGCCACGCGCCGGCCGGCCCGGTCCAGGCCGCGGCGGCCGGCGGCAGCGGGGCCCGGACGACGCGCTCGAACCGGTAGCCGGTCAGCTCACCCTCGAACCGGGCCACCACGACCCACCAACCGCGCTCCAGCACCGACGGATCCGCCCGCAGATCGGCCACCTGCGCCAGCCCGGTCGCCAGCCGGCCGGCGAGGTGCGCGAAGGGCGGATCGATCGTCATCGCGGCACAGCGTAGAGCCGGTCACGGCTCTTGCCGACCGGCCGGGAGATACTGCTGGCCATGTCCGCAGAATCGATCCAGCCACCGGTCCGCCTCGGCTCCCGCACCGCCTACCGCAACCCGTGGATGAGCGTGCGCGAGGACACCCTGGTCCTGGCCGACGGTTCGACCGGCATCTACGGCATCGTCGACCGCGACGACTACGCGGTCGTCATCCCGGAGGAGAACGGCGGCTTCCACCTGGTCGAGCAGTTCCGGCACGCCGTCGGCCGGCGCTCCTGGGAGTTCCCGATGGGCGGCTGGCCGCCCGGCGGGTCCGGCGACCCGGCCGAGCTGGCCCGGCACGAGCTGCTGGAGGAGACCGGCTTCACGGCGGCGACCTGGCGGCGCGTGGGGCATCGGCTGCACGGCTCGACCGGCTTCTGCTCCCAGGGTTTCGCCATCTGGCACGCCACCGACCTGACGCCCGGGGAGCATCGGCGGGAGATCACCGAGGCGGACATGGAGCAGGCGTTCGTCACCGAGGCCGAGTTCCGCCGGATGGTGGCGGACGGCCGCATCTTCGATGCGCCGACGATCACCGCCTACGCGGTGTTGCGGCTGTCGGCCGACGAGCATCCGTAGACTCCCGGCAGAATCCCGGCCCGGATCAGGACGGCGCGCCGGACGGAGCCGACCGCGACGCAGGCCGTCGGGCGGCAGACCGGGAGGACCCGGGTCGAGGCAGGGAGGCACCGTGACCGGCGAGCCCGCCCCGACCGCGACCGGCATCCCGGGCGCCGGCCGGGACCGGATCTGGACCGTCCCCAACCTGCTGTCGTTCCTGCGGCTGCTCGGGGTGCCACTGTTCCTGTACTTGCTGCTGGTCGTGCAGAGCGACGGCTGGGCGCTGGTGGTGCTGGCGGTCAGCGCGATCACCGACTGGGCCGACGGCAAGCTCGCGCGGCTGCTCAACCAGTACAGCCGGCTCGGCGAGCTGCTCGACCCCGCCGCGGACCGGCTGTACATCCTGGCCGCCCTCGTCGGATTCGTCGTCCGGGGCTTCATCCCCTGGTGGGTGGCGGTGCTGATCATCGGGCGGGACGTGGTGCTCGCGGCCACCCTGCCGATCCTGCGGCGGTACGGGTACACCGCGCTGCCGGTGCACTACCTGGGCAAGGCGGCGACGTTCTGCCTGCTGTACGGGCTGCCCTTCCTGCTGCTCGGGCAGAGCACCAGCGGCACGGTGCTCGGGCAGGTCTGCCTGCCCATCGCCTACGCCTTCATCGCCTGGGGCACGCTGATGTACCTGTGGGCCGGGGCGATCTACCTCGGCCAGGTCGGCTGGATCGTCCGCCACTGCCCGCCCGCCCCGCAGCGACGGTCGTGATGGCGCAGCAACCGACCCGCAACCCGGTCGCCCCGCTCCTGGAGTCCCTGGGCACCGATCACCTCGACCCCGGGTACGCCGAGGCGGCCGCCCGACGCCGATCCGGCCCGCCGCGGCGGGAGCCGTCGCGCACCCGCCGGCGGGTGGCGCTGGTGGCCGGCTGCCTGGTCGCCGGTCTCATCCTGGGTGTCGCCGCCTGGCGGACCGAGAGCAACGCCCCCCGGGCCGAGAACACCCGGGCCGCCCTGCTGGACGACATCCAGGCGGCCCAGGAACGCCAGTCGCAGCTGGCCGCGTCGGCGACGTCGCTGGCCGAGCAGCTGCGCAGCAGCCAGGCCGCGGCCGGCGCGGCCGGGCCGGTCGCGGAGGTGACGGCGCTGGAGAACCAGGGCCAGCTCACCCCGGTCACCGGGCCGGGGCTGCGCATCACCCTCGACCAGCCGCCGGCCGGGCAGGCGCAGGGCCAGGGCCGGGACCGCAGCGTGATCCTGGACCGTGACATCCAGCTGCTGGTCAACGATCTGTGGGCGGCCGGTGCCGAGGCGATCGCCATCGGCGGCGTCCGGCTCAACACCCGCAGCGCCATCCGGCAGGCCGGCGGCGCGATCCTGGTCGACAACCGGCCGGTCTTCTGGCCACTGTCGGTGGAGGCGATCGGCGACCCTGCGGCCATGCAGGTGAAATTGATCGGCGGGCCGTCCTTCGGCCGGTTCTCCTCCTTCGCGCAGCTGTACGGAATAGAGTTCGACCAGACCGCGGAGCAGTCGCTGAGCCTGCCGGGGGGCAGCGCCCCCGACCTGTTGCACGCACAGCCGGCCACGACCGCCGCGCCGACCGGCTGAGCCCGCCCCGACCGGTGAGCCCGAGTGATCCGCCCCCGGCCGGCGGCTCGACGGACCGGACCGACAGAAGGAGTGAACGGTGTACGCGGTCATCGCGCTGATCGTCGGAGTGGTCGTCGGGTTGCTGGTGCACCCGACCGTGCCCGAGTGGCTGGCCCCCTACCTGCCGATCGCCGTGGTGGCCGCGCTGGACGCGGTGTTCGGCGGCCTGCGGGCCAAGCTGGACAACATCTTCGACGCCAAGGTCTTCGTCGTCTCCTTCGTCGCCAACGTGCTGGTCGCCGCGTTCATCGTGTTCCTGGGCGACCAGCTGGGCGTGGGCACCCAGCTGTCCACCGCCGTGGTCGTCGTGCTGGGCATCCGGATCTTCGGCAACGCCGCCGCGATCCGCCGGCACATCTTCAAGGCATGAACGCCGCCGTCCCCACCGGCCCCACCGATCCGGACTCGCCGACGGCACCCGCGCCGGCCGACCCGGGCCCCGGGCCCGCCGCCGGGGCCGGGCCGACGGAGTCCGGCGCCGGTTCCCCGGCCGACAGCCAGGCCGACAACCAGGCCGACAACCAGGCCGACAGCCAGAGCGACGACCGGACCGACGCCGGGCCCCCGGCCGACCAAGCAGCGCCGCCCCGATCCAGATGGAGCGGCTCGGGCGCCCACCTGCTGATCGCCGCGCTCTGCGCGCTGCTCGGGTTCGCCGTGGTGCTGCAGGTGCAGCGCACCGCCGCCGGCGACACGCTGGCCGCCGCCCGCCCGGACGACCTGGTGCAGATCCTGGACGAACTGCAGCGCCGGGAGGCCGACCTGAACGCCGAGATCGCGGGATTGCAGGACAGCCTGGGCCGGTTGCAGCGCAGCGGCGAGTCCAGCGCCGAGGCGCTGGCCGAGGCCCGGCGCCAGTCCGCCGCGCTGGGCATCCTGACCGGCACGGTGCCGGCCACCGGCCCGGGCGTGACGATCGTCATCGCCGATCCGGACGGGAAGGTGCCGCCGGAGGTCCTACTCGACGCGATCCAGGAGCTGCGCAACGCCGGGGCCGAGGCGTTCCAGGTCGGCCCGGTGCGGATCGGGGTGGACTCCGCGTTCACCGGGTCCGGCGGCGCGATCACCCTGGACGGGCAGCGGCTCAGCGCCCCGTACACGATCACCGCGGTCGGCGATCCGCCGACGCTCGCCGCCGCGTTGGCCATCCCGGGCGGGGTGCTGGACACCGTGCGCCGGGCGGGCGGCACGATGGAGGTCACCCAGTCCGACTCGGTGACCGTCGACGCCTTGCGGCAGCCCCGCGAACCGCTCTACGCTCGCCCCGCTTCCTGACCGAGCACCGCCCCGACACCCCCTCCCAGCAGCAGAAAGGCCGTCCACCGTGATCCCTGAGGACCTGCGGTACAGCTCCGAGCACGAATGGGTGCGCACCCGGGACGGAGGCGAGGCGACCGACGGCGTCACGGTCGCCCGCATCGGCATCACCGACTATGCGCAGAACTCGCTCGGGGACATCGTGTTCGTGCAGATGCCCGAACCCGGCACCACCGTCGAGAACGGCGACGCGATCGGCGAGGTCGAGTCGACCAAGTCCGTCTCGGAGATCTTCGCGCCGCTGGCCGGCACGGTCGTCGGCCGCAACGACGCCCTCGACTCGGCCCCCGAACTGGTCAACGGCGACCCCTACGGCGACGGCTGGATGATCGAGATCGAGCTCTCCGACCCGGCCCAGCTGGACGAGTTGCTCGACCCCAACGCCTACGCGGAGCTGATCGGCGAGGGCTGAGCGGCGCCCGCGCTGCGACACTCCGGGCCGGCACGGTACGGTCGACGGAACACGAAACGTCGTCGAACGGCCGTGCGGCCACCGATGATCGGTAAGGAGTGACTGGTGACTGAGAGCGAGCGCGGGGTCGGTTCCACGCCCGCGTCGGGTGCGTCGGATTCGACGTCGATCTTCGCCGGCGGTCTGTTCGGGACACCCGAGCCCGAGACCACCGACGACGTCATCGGCGGGGTCGACGGCCTGTCGTCGGGGACCGCGCTGCTGGTCGTCAAGCGCGGGCCCAACGCCGGCTCCCGCTTCCTGCTCGACCGCGACAAGGTCACCGCGGGCCGGCACCCGGAGAGCGACATCTTCCTGGACGACGTGACGGTGTCCCGCCGACACGCCGAGTTCCGGCGGACGGCCGAGGGATTCGAGGTCGCCGATATAGGTTCGTTGAACGGCACCTATGTCAACCGCGAGCCCATCGAGGTGTCCCCGCTGACCAATGGCGACGAGGTCCAGATCGGCAAGTTCCGGCTGGTGTTCCTTTCGGGCGATCAGGCCCAGGGCGACACCAGGTCATGAGGCAAGCCGGTCTGCCGGTCGGACCGATGGCGTCAGGTGCAGTGGGGGACAGCTCGCCGGTTGCGACGGTGTCCGGGTCCGGCCAGCCGATCGCGAACGGGTGCGGGTGAGTTCACGATGTCGACGTCATTAGCCGAGTCCGATCCCCCGGCCAACTCCCGGCTGTCCATCGGTGCCGTCGAGGCCCGGCTCAAGCCGGAGTTCCCCGAAGTGACCATCTCCAAGATCCGGTTCCTGGAGTCCGAGGGACTGGTCACCCCGCATCGCACGCCGTCCGGTTACCGGCAGTTCAGCGCTGCCGACGTGAGTCGGCTGCGGTACGTGCTGGCCGCCCAGCGCGATCAGTACCTGCCGCTGAAGGTGATCAAGGACCACCTCGACGCCATCGACCGCGGTCTGGAGCCGGCGCGTCCGGAAGCCCGCATGCCGGCCGCGCTGCGGGCGGCCGACGCGCCGTCGCCGCGGGAGTTCGCCTCCGGCGCCGAGGTCCGGATGACCCGCGCGGAGCTGCTCGCGCACTCGGGTCTGTCCGCGACGTCGCTGGCCGAGCTCGAGCAGTTCGGCCTGCTGACCGCCGGCCCGGGCGGCTACTTCGACGCCGATGCCGCCCACGTCGCGTCGATGTCGGCCGAGCTGCTCGCCGTCGGGTTGGAACCCCGCCACCTGCGGTCGTTCCGCACCGCGGCCGACCGCGAGGCCACCCTGATCACGCAGCTCGTGTCCGCCCAGGCCCGGCAGCGTGACCCCGACGCGCGGGAGCGGGCCGGGGCCGAGGCGGCGCAGCTGGCGGCCACCGTTCTGCGGTTGCACTCGCAGCTGGTCAAGGCCGGCCTGCGTCGAGATCTCGGCCGTTGACGGGTCTTCTCCGGATGCCCGCGCCGCCGCCGGAGCGCCGCCCGCGGGCGGCGCGGCGGACCACGTCGGGCGTGTAGCGTTTCGTCGTGACGGAGAAAGGCACACCGAGATGATCGAGATGCGCATCGTCGGCGTCCGGGTCGAGATGCCGACCCAGCAGCCGATCCTGATGTTGACCGAGGTCAACGGCCCGCGCAGCCTGCCGATCCTGATCGGTTCCGCCGAGGCCACCGCGATCGCGATGCATCAGCAGGGGGTGCGCCCGCCCCGTCCGTTGACCCACGACCTGCTCGGCAACGTCATCGCCGCCCTCGGCCGGTCGGTGACCCAGGTGCGGGTGGTCGACTTCCGGGAGGGCACCTTCTTCGGCGAGCTGGCCTTCGACAACGGCACCACCGTCTCGGCCCGGCCCTCGGACGCGATCGCGCTGGCCGTCCGGGTCGACATCCCGGTCTTCGTGGAGGAAGCGGTGCTGGCCGAGGCCGGCATCGTGATCCCCGAGAACGCCGACGAGGACACCCCGGACGAGGCGGACGAGGTCGGCGACGCCGAGGACGAGGTGGAGCGCTTCCGGGAGTTCCTGGACTCGGTCTCGCCGGACGACTTCGGCGGGGAACAGAAGCCCTGACCCGCTGCGCCCGGGGCCCGTTGGTCACGAAGCGATAACCCTCGAGCTCAGCTGCAGGACACGCCCCGCCCGGACGTTGACCCCCGACCGGGCTCGGGCCTACCGTCAACGAGTCACGTGGTTGTGATTCCGGCTCGATCGCCGCCCCCGGGCGCGGTCGTCGCCGTTGGAGCAGTTGTTGCAGTCGATGTCGCACTCGTCGGAACGATCCGACGTTCTTCCGAGGAGAGGTGGCGGGATGGCCGAGCAGGACCAGGCTGCGCTGTTCCCGAACACGTCGCTCCCGGACGACCACATCGGGTACCGCGGGCCGACCGCCTGCACCGCCGCCGGGATCACCTACCGGCAGCTGGACTACTGGGCGCGCACCGGGCTGGTCGTCCCGACCGTGCGCGGCGCACAGGGGTCCGGCAGCCAGCGGCTCTACTCGTTCAAGGACATCCTGGTGCTCCGGGTGGTCAAGCGGTTGCTCGACACCGGCGTCTCCCTGCAGAACATCCGCGTCGCGGTCGAGCATCTCCGGGCGCGCGGGGTCGAGGACCTGGCCGGGGTGACCCTGTTCTCCGACGGCACGACCGTGTACGAGTGCACGTCGCCGGAGGAGATCGTCGACCTGCTGCAGGGCGGCCAGGGGGTCTTCGGCATCGCCGTCGGCGGCACCATGAAGGAGATCACCGGTTCCCTCGCCGAGTTCCCGCAGGAACGGGTGGAGGGCGACCGGGTGGTCCCCGTCGAGCGGGACGAACTGGCCGAACGCCGCCGGGCCCGCACCGCCGGCTGAGACCGGCCCGCCGCACCGTCCGATCCCCGCACCGTCCAATCTCCGCACCGCCCGATCCGTTGAGCCTGCTCGGCCGCCGGCCTTCCGCACCCGGCCCGCCCTCCGGCGGGCCGGGTTTCGTCGTTTCCGGGGTCGGTGCCGCCCGCGCCTTTCGTTCGCAGAACTAATGAGGTAAACTAATCACATGACCGACGACCAGGACCTCGAGGCAGTGGCCGCCCTGCGGGGCGCCGTGCTGCGGCTGGGTCGTCGGCTGCGCTACCAGACCCTGGGCGATGGGGACCTGTCCGCCACCGAGCTGGCCGTCCTCGGCCGGATCGGGCGGTGCGGACCGATGGCCCCGAGCGCGCTGGCCCGGGCCGAGCACGTGCGCCCACCGTCCATGACCAAGGTCATCGAGGGATTGGAGACTCGCGGTCTCGTGCGCCGGGAGCCGCACCCGACCGACGGGCGGCAGTGCCTGATCTCCCGGACCGATGCGGGGGAGGCCTTCGCGGCCGAGACCCGCCGGCGCCGCACCGCGTGGCTCGCCCGGCAGATGGCCGAGCTGTCCCCGGACGAACGGGCCGCCCTGCTGGCCGCCGCCCCGCTGCTCGACCGGTTGGCCGACCAGCCATGACGATCCGACTCGGCCACGGCCGGCGGCCCGACGGCCGCGCCACGACGACGGGCCGCCCGGGCCGGCGGGGCGGTTCCGGCGCGCCGTGCGCCGGGGCGTCGGCCGCGGGGGCCACCCGGCGCTCCGGTGATGCGGACCGGACCGGTCCCGCGACCGGCCCGCGGTCCGCCTCCGACCCGCGCCCGACGTCCGACCCGCGGCCCGCTATCGAGCCGGGGCCCGCTATCGAGCCGGGGCCCGCCACGTCCGGTGACGGGCCCGGGCCCTCGACGGCCGTGACCCGGGCGCGGTCGGCGACCTCCGACGGCACCGCTGCGCGCCCGGACGCGGCGACTCCGACCACCCGGCCGAGCACCTTCGCCGCGTTGCGCGTGCGCAACTACCGGCTGTTCTTCGCCGGCCAGATCGTGTCCAACACCGGCACCTGGATGCAGCGGATCGCGCAGGACTGGCTGGTGCTGGAGCTGACCCATTCGCCCCTGGCCGTCGGCATCACCACGGCGCTGCAGTTCCTGCCCATGCTGCTGTTCGGCCTGTGGGGCGGGCTCATCGCCGACCGGTACCCCAAGCGCCGGTTGCTGCTGATCACCCAGGCGTCGATGGGCGCACTGGCCGTGCTGCTGACCGTGCTCACCCTGACCGGCGCCGTGCAGGTCTGGCAGGTGTACCTCATCGCGCTGGGGCTGGGCCTGGCCACCGTGGTGGACAACCCGACCCGGCAGACCTTCGTGAACGAGATGGTCCCCACCGATCTGGTGCGCAACGCGGTCGGGCTCAACTCCGGCAACTTCCAGCTGGCCCGCATGCTCGGGCCGGCCGTGGCCGGCGTGCTCATCGCCGCGGTCGGGATCGGCTGGGCCTTCGCCTTCAACGCGCTCAGCTTCGTCGCCGTCCTGGTCGCGCTGCTGATGATGCGACCCGCCGAGCTGCAGCGCCTCCCGCACGCCACCCGGGCCCGAGGCCAGCTGCGGGAGGGCCTGCGGTACGTGCGCGCCAACCCGATCCTGCTCTGGCCGATCGTGCTGGTGTTCTTCGTGGGGACCTTCGGCTACAACTTCGCGATCATCCTGTCCGCTTACACCCAGAACGTCTTCAACTCCGGGGCCGACCTGTACGGCCTGCTCAACACGGCGATGGCCGCGGGCTCGGTCACCGGCGCGCTGGTCGCCGCCCGCCGGACCTCGGCCAACCTGACCGTGCTGTTCACCGCCGCCGCCGCCTTCGGCCTGGGCCTGATCGTGCTCGGCCTGACGCCGTGGTTCTGGGCGTTCCTGGTGCTGCTCGTCGTCGTCGGGTTCGTCTCGGTCACCTTCAACACCCTGGGCAACGCGACCGTCCAGCTGTCCAGCTCGCCCGAGCTGCGCGGCCGCGTGATGAGCCTGTACATGCTGGTCTTCATGGGCGGCACGCCGATCGGCTCGCCGATCGTCGGCGCCATCACCCAGCAGTGGGGCGCGCCCGCCGCGCTGGTCGTCTCCGGCGCGATCTGCCTGCTCGCCGCGGTCGGGGCGGCCGTCCTGGCCGCCCGGTCCACCGGGGCGTCGCTTCGGGTCCAGGTGCCCGCGGCGGTGCGCCGGGTGGCCGGCCGGGTTCGCGTCGCCCACTGACGTCCGACGGACCGACGGGCACACGACTACCGGGCGTATCGGACCACGGGGTCCGGTCCTCCTGACGGCGGACCGCCCGTCGGCGATCGGCCCGTCGATCCCGACTCTTCGTATACTCGGCCTTCGCAGGCGCTGGTCGGGGGTCCGGGCCGCCCAGGCGGTCCGGCCGGCACCGATCGGTCACCACCCCGGGGGGATTCCGGCCCATGGACACTGGCAGCGACACCGGCGGCGACACCGGCAGCGACACCCGAGGTGACCCGGGCAGCGGCGCGACCGCCGGATCGCCGGCCCACTTCGGCCCGTACGAGCTGCGCGGACTCGTCGGCCGCGGCGGCATGGGCGAGGTCTACGAGGCCTTCGACCGCGAGCAGAACCGGGTGGTGGCGCTCAAGCTGCTGCCCGAGGCGTTGATCCGCGACGAGGGGTTCGTCGAACGTTTTCGCCGCGAGTCGTTCGCCGCGGCCCGGTTGTCCGACCCGCACGTCATCCCCATCCACCGCTACGGCGCCATCGACGGCCGTCTCTACCTGGACATGCGGCTGGTGCGCGGTCGCGACCTGGGCCAGGTGATCGCGCAGGACGGCCCGCTGCCCCTGACCCGCACGGTGTCCTTCATCGCGCAGGCCGCGGAGGCCCTCGACGCGGCCCATGCGGACAACCTGGTCCACCGGGACGTCAAACCGACCAATCTGCTGATCACCCGGCAGGATTTCGTCTACCTCGTCGACTTCGGGATCGCGCACGTGTTCGGCATGTCCACCAGCGGTCAGGCGCTGACCGCCACCGGCGCCACCATCGGCACGCTGGACTACATGGCGCCGGAGCGGTTCACCGGCCGCGGCGAGGTCGACGCGCGCACCGACGTCTACTCGCTGGCCTGCGTGCTGTACGAGTGCCTGACCGGGCAGCGACCGTACCCCGGCGACGGACTGCCCGGGTTGATGCACGCGCACCTGGAGGCCCCGCCGCCGCGGGCCGGCGCCCTCCGGCCCGACGTCCCCCCGGCGCTGGACCGGGTCATCGCGATCGGCATGGCCAAGGATCCGGCGGACCGGTACCCGAGCACCGGGGAACTGGCCCGGGCCGCGACGCTGGCGGTCCACGGCACCGTGCGACCACCCGGGGTGGGCGTGACCCGGCCCGGGGTGGAGGAGCCGCCGGGCGGCCCGACGGCGCGGGTCCCGGACGGGGCGGGCGGTCCGGCCACCGACCCGTCACTGGCGCCGACCCGGCTCGGTGCGGTCCCCCCGTCCGGTCGGTCGGGCGGGGGACCGGCCGCGCCGGTGATCGGCGACGGGTGGTCCGCCCGGCCCGTGTCGCCGGCGCGGTCGGCGCCGTCGGGATTGCCGGCGCCGCCCAGCGGTCCGCCGCCGCCGCCCCGGTTCGCCCCGCCCGCCGCCGGGCCCGTCCCGCCCGCCGGACCCCCCGCTCGCCGCGGGTCGGCGACGGTCTGGCTGGTCGCGGCGGCGGGCGTCGTCGTGGTCGCGCTCGTGGCCGGGCTGCTCGTGTGGCGCCTGGCCGGCGACGCGGGTAGCGCCGACGGCGGTGGGGTCGCGCCGACCGCGGTCGCGGGATCGGGCCCCGGGACGATCCCGTCGGGGCCGTCCCCGGCCCCCACGCCGGGCCCCACACCGGCCCCGACCCCGCCGGCCACCACGGTGGTGACCAGCACGGTCGAGCAGACGGTCACCCGGACCGCGGCCCCGCCGCCGCGCGGATCCGGTGATCTGGGCCTGACCGTGGCCATCGCCAACGTGCCGTGCAACGGCTCCTACCTGTCCCTCATCCATTCGGCCACCGACCCGGCGACGTACCGCGAGGAGATCGGCACCATGCTGGCCGCCCACCCCGGCTCGTCCTACCTGCGGACCGACGCCTCCTGCGGCGCCCTGGTGCGGCAACAGGACGGCAACGCCATCTACGCGGTGTACTACGGGCCGTTCGCAGCGGCGACGGGCGCCTGCGGGATGTCCGATGCCGGCGGCCAGTACGTCAAGCAGATGGTCGCCGGCCTCGCGCCCGATGAGGCGACCGTCACCTGCTGACCGCGGCGGGCCCCGGGCGGGGCCGCCGCTGGTAATCTCGGAGCGTCACCGACCCCCTGCGGGAGAGTGTCCGGCCGCACCTGACAGGTCACCACGCGCGCCGGGCCGCCGAAGGAGCAAGCCTCCCCGCCAATCTCTCAGGCCACCGAACCGCCGGGGTGAGACACCTCTGGAGTCCGGCGCGCCGTCGCCGGGCGACTGAGGGGGAGGCGGATTCTCGGCCCAACGGGAAGGTGACCCTCATGACGACTGCCGCGACGCCCCCCTCGATCCCCGCACCGGCCGCCGACGCCCCGGCGACCGGCGCGATCAGCGCGACCTTCGCCGACCGGCACATCGGGCCGGACGCCGACGGCCTGCGGACCATCCTGGAACTGCTCGACCAGCGCGATCTGGACGCCCTCGCCGGCGCGGCCGTGCCGGCGACCATCCGGGACGATCGGGCGCTGGATCTGCCCGCGCCCGCGTCCGAGGCGCGCACCCTGGCCGAACTGCGCGAATTGGCCGGCCGGAACCGGCCGATGGTGCAGATGATCGGCCTCGGCTACCACGAGACCGTCACCCCGGGCGTGATCAAGCGGAACGTGCTGGAGAACCCGGCCTGGTACACGGCGTACACGCCGTACCAGCCGGAGATCTCGCAGGGCCGGCTCGAGGCACTGCTGAACTTCCAGACCGCGGTCGCCGACCTGACCGGCCTGGACATCGCGAACGCCTCCATGCTCGACGAGGGCACCGCGGCCGCCGAGGCGATGACGCTGATCCGGCGGACCGCGCGTTCCAAGTCCAACCGCTTCGTGGTGGACGCCGACACCCTGCCGCAGACGATCGCCGTCATCCGGACCCGCGCCGAACCGATCGGCATCGAGGTGGTGGTGGCCGACCTCACCCGCGGGGTCGAGGACCTGCCGGTGGGCGACTTCTTCGGCCTGCTGCTGTCCTACCCGGGGGCGTCGGGGGCGATCCGCGACCAGCGCGCGCTCGTCGCCGCCGCCCACCAGCGCGAGGCCAAGGTCGTCGTCGCGACCGACCTGCTCGCGCTCACCCTGCTCACCCCGCCCGGCGAGATCGGCGCGGACGTCGCCGTCGGCTCGGCCCAACGGTTCGGCGTCCCGATCGGCTTCGGCGGCCCGCACGCCGGGTTCATGGCGGTCCGCGCCGACGTGCAGCGCCAGCTGCCCGGCAGGCTGGTCGGCGTGTCCAAGGACGCCTCCGGGGCGCCGGCCTACCGGTTGGCGCTGCAGACCCGCGAGCAGCACATCCGCCGCGAGAAGGCGACCAGCAACATCTGCACGGCGCAGGTGCTGCTGGCCGTGATGGCCTCGATGTACGCGGTCTACCACGGCCCGGACGGGCTGCGCCGGATCGCGCAGCGGGTGCACGCCGACGCCGCGGTGCTCGCCGACGCCCTGCGGGCCGGTGGCCTGACCGTCGAGCACGACCACTTCTTCGACACCGTCCGGGTCGCGGTGCCCGGCGGCGCGAGCGCGGTGCTCGCCGCCGCTCGGGACCGTGGCATCAACCTGTGGGCCGACGGCGCGGACGCCGTGCAGGTCAGCGTGGGCGAGTCGACCACGCCGGAACAGCTGGCCGCGGTGCTGGAGTCGTTCGGGGTCGCGCCGCGGTGGGCGGAGCCGGCCACGGCCCTGCCGGCCTGGGCCGCCCGCACCTCGGAGTACCTGACGCATCCGGTGTTCCACGCCCACCGCAGCGAGACCGCCATGCTGCGCTACCTGCGGCGGCTCTCGGACATGGACCTGGCCCTGGACCGGTCGATGATCCCGCTCGGCTCCTGCACGATGAAGCTGAACGCCACGACCGAGATGGAGGCGGTGACCTGGCCCGAGTTCGCCGGCATCCATCCGTTCGCGCCGGCCGAGGACACCGCCGGCTACCGCGAGCTGATCGAGTCCCTGTCGGCGTGGCTGTGCGAGATCACCGGTTATGCCGCGGTCTCCCTGCAGCCCAACGCCGGGTCGCAGGGTGAGCTCGCCGGGCTGCTGGCCATCCGGGCGTACCACCGCGCGAACGGTGACGAGAACCGCACCGTCTGCCTGATCCCGGCCTCCGCCCACGGCACCAACGCGGCGTCCGCGGTCATGGCCGGCATGCGGGTCGTCGTGGTGGCGACGGCGACAACCGGTGACATCGATATGGCCGACCTGCGGGCCAAGATCGACAAGCACGCCGCCGAACTGGCCGCGATCATGGTGACCTACCCGTCGACGCACGGCGTCTACGAGGACACCATCACCGAGCTGGCGGATCTGGTGCACGCCGCCGGGGGTCAGGTCTACGTCGACGGGGCCAACCTCAACGCGCTGGTCGGCGTGGCCCGGCCGGGGGTGTTCGGCGGCGACGTCTCGCACCTGAACCTGCACAAGACGTTCTGCATCCCGCACGGCGGCGGCGGCCCCGGGGTCGGTCCGGTCGCGGTCGCCGCGCACCTGGCGCCCTACCTGCCCAACCATCCGCTGGTGGCCGGCGCCGGCCCGGACACCGGGATCGGGGCGATCGCGGCCGCTCCGTTCGGCTCCGCCTCCATCCTGCCGATCAGCTGGGCCTACGTGCGGATGATGGGTGCGGCCGGGCTGCGCCGGGCCACCCTGACCGCCGTCGCCGCGGCCAACTACATCGCCCGCCGGCTGGACGAGCACTACCCCGTCCTCTACACCGGGGCGGGCGGGTTCGTCGCGCACGAGTGCATCCTGGACCTGCGGCCGATCACCTCGGCGGTCGGCGTGACGGTCGACGACGTGGCCAAGCGGCTGGCCGACTACGGCTTCCACGCGCCCACCATGTCGTTCCCGGTGGCCGGCACGTTGATGGTGGAGCCGACCGAGAGCGAGGACCTGGCCGAGATCGACCGGTTCTGCGACGCGATGATCGCGATCAAGGGCGAGATCGACCGGGTCGCGGCCGGGGAGTGGCCGGTGACCGACAACCCGCTGCGCGGTGCCCCGCACACCGCGGCGGAGCTGGCCGGCGACTGGTCGCACCCGTACTCGCGGGCCGAGGGCGTCTTCCCGGCCGGGGTGTCGCCGGCGCACAAGTACTTCCCGCCGGTCGGCCGGATCGACGGCGCCTTCGGCGACCGGAACCTGGTCTGCTCCTGCCCGTCGCCGGAGGCCTACGTCTGACGCCGGGCCCGCGGCCGGCGCCCTCGCCGGCGCTCGGCCCCGGCCGATCGATCACGGCGCGGTTACGGTGGGGTCATGGACCGGCGCCTGGTCGGTGTTGCCCTGGTCGTCGTCGCCCTCGCGGCGGTGATGGTCGTCCCCGCGCTGTCCGGAATCCGGTCGGTCGGCACCCCGGTGGCCGTCTCGCTGCCGGTTCCGCCGGCCGTCGGCGACTGCGTCGTCCGGCTGCCGGCGGTCGGCACCGACCAGGGCCAGTCGCCCCCGCAGGTGTCGATGGACCGGCTGCTGCTCGGCTCGTGCGCCGGCGCGATCGCCGCCGAGGTGGTCGCGTTCTGGCCGGACGAGTCCGCGCTGGTCGACGCCCCTCGCTCGCGCCGGGCCGGGCCCTGCTACCCGCCGCTCGCGCAGTACGCCGGGCTGACCCTGGACGCCACGTCGACCGGTGCCGCCGAACCCTGGCTGGTCGAACCGGTCTCCTGGCGGCCGACCCTGGCCTACCAGGCCTTTCTCGTCGTCCCGACCGACCTGGAACGCCGGGCGGGCCGGGCCTGGTCGGCGTGCGCGATCGCTCCGTCCGGTGGCCAGGACTACCGGGGCAGCCTGAACGCCTCGTTCGGGATCGGCGCGCTGCCGGCCGGTTTCGGCTCGTGCTGGACCCCCGACGCGTCCGGCCGGTTCGGCGGTCCGGGCGACTGCGCGGCCCCGCACACCGCCCAGCTCGTCGCCACCGGCTGGACCGGTCCGTACGGGCCGAGCGCGTCCGCGGACATCGTGGCCTCCTGCCGGAGGGTGGCCGCCCGGGTGATGGAGACCGCCGACCCGGCGCGCGGCGGGCAGCTGACCTTCGTGGCCGACCGGATGGGCGGGCTCGCGAGCCGGTGGAGTGGAAACCCCTCCACCCTGGGCTGTTTCGTGGTGTCGGCGGACGGGCGGCCGCTCACCGGGCTGGTCACCGGCATCGGCGACCGGCCGTTGCCGTTCGCGTCGTGACCGCACCGCGGATCGACCGGCGCCGGCTGGTGGGCGCCGGTCTGGTGCTGGCGGTCGTGCTCAGCGTGCCGATCGTCGCTCGCCGGGACGGGCAGCGGATCGCCGGGACGCCGGCGACCGCCCGGACCGTCGCCGTGCCCGCGGTCGGCGACTGCGTGGCCGCTCTCACCGGTCCGGCCGCTCCGGACGTCCCCGCCGCCGTCGGGGACGCGGGGCCGGGTGTCGTGGTGATCGACGAGTCCGCCGTGGTCTTCGGCCGGTGTGCCGGGACGCACGCCGGCGAGGTGGCCGCCTTCCGGCGGGACCCGCCCGGCCTCGACCCCGGTGCGCGGACCGCGGCGGCCGTCGGCTGGTGCGGCGGGGTCGCCGAGAGCTACCGGGAGCACCTGCGCTGGCAGGTGTCCGCCGCCACCGGGGCCTGGGCCCCGGTGGAGGTGCAGCGCTTCCTGGCGGTCGTCGGCGGGTCGGCGCCGGACGGGTGGGCGGTGTGCGCGGTGGTCGCTCCGGCGTTGGAGCCGTACCGCGGGTCGTACCTGGACTCGATGGCCGACCGTCCCGCACCCGCCCCGTTCGGCCTCTGCCGATCGACCGGCTCGGACCAGCGGGTGTCCTGCCGTGACCCGCACGACGAGCAGGTGTTCGCCGTCGCGCGGGCCGGAACGACGCCGACCCCGGACGGGTGCCGTGATCTGGTCGGCCGGTTGACGGCGATGCCCGACCCGACGGCGGACGGCCGATTGGCGGTCGGGGTGGACGGGGCGGGCGACGGCGCGTGCCGGGTGCGGGTGGTCGGACCGCAACGGCTGACCGCCACCCTGCTCGGCCGTGGCGATGCGCCGCTGCCTCTCGCTCCGGGGTGACGGGCGTCCCGGACGGCGTCCGGATCCGGCGCGCGGATCAGGAGGACGGGGCGGTCGGTGCCGGCGTCGCCGCGCCCGGGTCGGCGGTCCCGCTCGGTGCGTCCGCCGGCGGGGCCGGCGCCGCCGGGGCCGAGGACGTGCCGGCGCCGCCGATCGCGCCGGCCAGGGCCGTGGCGACGGCGGCACCCGCATCCGGGAGTGGGACGGAGCCGGAAGTCCCGACCTGCAGGCCGTGGTCGGTGAAGGCCTGGGTGCCGGCCGGCCCGCGCAGGTACGCCAGGAAGGCACTGGCCGCCGCGTTGGCGGTCGGATCGACCCAGGACGCGGTGACCGGCACCGCGAAGATCTGGTCGCCGACGGCCGCCCCACCGGGCGAGACGGTCGCCAGACCCTGGCTCTGCCCCTGGACCTGGGCGAAATCGGAGGCGATCACCGGAACGGCGGCGAACCCGGCGCCGCCGGAGACCAGGTCGTCCAGTGCGTCGGAGGTGGTGGTCGGCGGGGTCGCGGGCCCGCCTGAGGCGAGCGCGGCCAGCGCCGGGGCGTTCGCGGTGACCGCCGCCGGATCGACGGAGGCGCCGGTGAGCCCGGCGACGACCGACTGCAGGGCGTCGCTGGTCGCCCGGTTGGTGGTGGGATCGGGAAGGGCCAGGATCAGATGCCCGCCGTCGGGCAGGGTGAGCGACCCCGTGGCCCCGGCCGCGCCCGGCAGGTCCTTCCACTGCAGCCCGGCGGCCGACACCGCTCCCGCGTTCGCCGCGCTCATCGCCAGAACCACCGGCGAGGTCGCCCTCGGGGCGACGTTGCGGCCGGCCGTCATCGCGGAGTCGGTCGCCTCGAGCGTCGTCAGGTCGGCGGCACTGTCCGGGAACCACAGCGCGGGTGCCTGGCTCGGCTGGCCGACCCAGCCCTCCGCCAGGGCCGCGGCCGCATCGGGCCCGGCCATGGTGGTCACATCGGTGGTGACGCACGCCGACCGGGCGACCGGGGCGGTCGCGTCGAAGGCGGCCGCGGCGGCCTCGATCGACGGCGCTGCGGACGGCGAGACGACGACCTGCAGCACGACCTGGTTGGTGCAGGTGGCCTCGCTCCGGTCGTCCCGGGTGATCAGGACGAAGCCGATCACGAGGCCGACGACGACCACGACGGCGACCGCGGTGACGATGATCCACGGAGCGATCCGCCGACCACCGGTGCCCGATCCGTGGCGTGACGTCATGAGGCCTCCTGTCCCGGGTGCGCCCGCGCCGTGGGGGCGGGACCGGCGAACCGGACGTCGGGCGCGGACCGCCACTGTAACCAAGCGGGCGGTCCGGCCTGCTCCGAACGGGTTCCGGCGGCGGCCCGGGCGGCACCGGGGGCCGGCGGGACCGGGCCCGGCGGAACGGGGGTGCGGCTCCGGGGGAACCCCGAGACGCCGGGCCGGGCGGTCCGGGGGCTGCCCGAATTGATCCCCGGGTTGATCGCGGTGGGTGGAACCTCGGCGGCCGACCTGGAACGATGAGTTACACCGCGAACGTGCGGGGGCGCGGGAGCGTGCAACTGGCGAGAGGACATCATCATGGCGAATCCCTTCACCAAGGCCTGGAAGTACCTGATGGCCCTGTTCTCGTCCAAGGTCGACGAATACGCCGA
>NZ_JBMDXT010000506.1:0-18542 GCF_048594475.1 Nakamurella sp.
CCCGCCCCCGTCGAACGGGCGGCCCGAGCCCGTCCCCCGCCGGCCCGGGGCGGTGTCCCGGGTCGCCGCGCGGCTGGTACGTGGCGACTGGGTGGTCAAGCTGCTGGCCACCGCCTGCGTGGGCGCGGTGTTCTTCACCCCGTTCCTGTCGAACGACGTCTACCGGCAGGTGTTCTCGTCGGGGAACATGGCCGGCTTCCTCGCGCCGTTCCCGCTGGACGACCTCAAACAGGTCAAGCAGACGCTGAACGAGCTGCCGCCCGGCAAGACCGTCGTCCTGCCGCCGACCGAGACGGCCAAGCTGGTCGCCGACAGCAACGGGGTCGACCACAAGTTCATCGACAAGTTCTTCATCTACTACCTGGACAAACCCAGCTACTACTACGGGCTGACCGGCGACGTGAAGAACAAGTTCGAGTTCTTCCTCATCCTGCGCGGCCTGTACTACCAGCAGGACTGGTGGCTCAACATCGCCCGGGACATCGGCGTGCGGTACGTCGTGGTCAACCGCAAGATCCACTCCAACAACGGCGTCGGGGCCGAGTACCTGCCCAACGTCGAGAGCTACGTCGAACCGGCCCTGGCCCGGCTGAACCCCGAGGTCCAGCTGCGGATGAGCAACGACAGCTACGCCCTGTACGAGATCGTCGACCAGCCCCCGCCGGACCGGCAGGTGCTGTGGGTGGACTCCAGCTGGCAGAGCTACCTCGATCTGATCTTCAACCGGCGTGACCTGAGCCGCTGCTACTCCTTCGAGTACACCCCGTACGCGGACGTCGACCGGATCACCGGCGACGGGCAGACCATCCTGCTCACCGACGACCAGCACACCTCGGCGCTTGACCTGTACCTGATGCAGCATCCGGAGGCGTTCTCCGGGCCCGACTCACGCATGTTCGCCTTCAATCCCGACGTGGTGGCGTCGAACTACTACCTCTCCCCGATGTTCCGGGCGTTCCTGCTGTTCTCCATCACCAAGTGGAACCGCACCGGGATGATCACGCCCGGGGTGTTCGGGACGCTGAAGGGCTCCTTCATCGGCCTGCCCCGGGCCACCGAGATCAGCGTCCCGGTGAAGATCACCGAGCCGGGCCGCTACCGCGTGCTGATGCGCACGGCGGACACGATCAACCGGCTGCACATCACGTCCCCGTCGTTGGGCTACGACCGGACCGTGGAACTGCGCTCGCCGCCGCAGAACGTCAAGCTCTTCCCCACCGACCAGGTCTACAACCCGGACCGGGTGCCGGTGGACACGTCCGGGATGACCGTCGAGGAGCTCGAGGCCAAGATCCCCGACGAACTGGTCCCGGTGAACTCCGGCTACTCGTTCCAGGACCTCGGCGTGGTCGACGCCAAGGCCGGCACCGCGACCTTCGCCATCGACAAGCTCGACACGAACCCCATGCTGTTCGAGGGCATGGTGCTCATCCCGGAGGACGAGTACCAGTCGCTGAGCCTGCCGGCGAACATCACCCCGATCACCGACCCGAACACCCTCGGCTGTTCGGAACGGACGAAGAGCTCCGGCGACAAGGACGGCTACGTCGACCCGGCCGCCAACCCGGCGCACGCCGACCTGACCCAGGACGAGTTGCTGAACCTGGCCGCCGCCGACGTGCAGGACCTGGAGCCGCCGGAGAGCGGGGTCCTGGGCTCCAAGTGGCTGGGGGTCGGGCTGACCCTGGCCCTGCTCGTCCTGTCCGGGCTGCTGGTGCGCTGGCGCGCGCGGCTGGCCCCGGTCGACCCCGACCCGCCCGGCGACGACCCGCCCGGCGACGACCCGCCCGGTGACGGACCGGATCCGCCGCCCGCCGGCCCGGATCCCCCGCCCGCCGGCCCGGATCCGCCGCCCCGCCACGAGTCCTGACCTGCCATCCGACCCACCGCGAAGGAGCCACCATGGCCGCACCACGACGCATCGTCTTCCTCGGCACCCACGGCCAGTACAACATCGGCGACGAGCTGCTGCTCGAGACGTTCCTGACCCAGCTCGGCGCCGAGCACCGGTACGTGGTCAACAGCTACGACCCGGCCTTCACCCGGGCCCAGCTGGCCGACCGGTTCACCGTGACCGTCATCGACACCGCGACCGAGCGAGCGCGGCTCCTGCGTGCGCTGCGCACCGCCGACGTGCTGTGCTTCGGCGGCGGCTCGATCATCAAGGAGCTCTACGCGAGCACCGGCCGGCACCGCTACTCCACGATGCTGATGATCCTGGCCATCGTCACCTTCACGAGGCAGATCGCCCGCAAGCCGATCGCGATGCTCAACGTCGGGGTCGGGCCCATCCGCTCACCGGGCGGGCGGCGGATCGCCCGGCTGATCCTGCGTCAGGTCGACGAGCTGTCGGTGCGCGACCGCCGGTCGCTGGAGCTGTGCCGCGAGATCGGGGTGCCGGCCCGGGCGGCCACCGACGCGGTGTTCTCGCTCGATGCGGCGGCCCTGCTGGAGGAGGCGGCGGCCGTGAGTCCGCCGGCCGATCCGGTCTCCCGCCCGGCGGCCCCGGTGCGGGTGGCGCTCAACCTGAACTTCGACGTGGAGAACCCGGCGAACTGGGAGTCGTTCCTGACCGGGCTCGCGCACGCCTTGACCGTTCTGCACGCGCAACAGCCGATCGAGCTGCACACCCTGCCGATGCAGACCGGTTTCAAGTCCCACGACGACGCCGAGGTCCTGGCCGAGTTCGCCGGCCGCATCCCCGGCATCCCGGTCGTCCGGCACGACCTGCGCACCCCCGGCGACGTCGCCGCCGTGATCCGCGACTGCGACGTCGTCCTGTCCGAGCGCCTGCACGCGATCGTGCTCGCCTCGATCCTGGGCGTGCCCTCGTTCGCCCTGGTGTACGACCAGAAGGTGGGCGAACTGGCCGCGATGCTGCGGATGCAGCGGTGGAGCCTGGACATCAACTCTCCCTTCGACGCCGACGCCCTGGCCGGGCAGCTCGTCGACCTGGTCCGCGAGCGGGTGGCGGTGGCCGGCCGGGTGGAGCAGGTCACCGCGGAGCTGCGGACCCGGGCGCGCGCGGACTTCGACCGCGCCCGGCGGTGGGTCGCGGGTGGGTCGCCCGCGTCGCAGGACGCCGAGTTCGCCCTGGCCGGGCCGTCCGGACAGGGGTGACCCCCTTCCCCGACCGGCCGCGGCCGATGCGGCCCCGGCGAGCCGACCTTTACCCTGTCCCTACCCTGGTTCGGCACGGCCCCCGTAGCCCAATCGGCAGAGGCAGGCCACTTAAAATGGTCACAGTGTGGGTTCGAGTCCCACCGGGGGCACGCTCCCCTGCGGTGTCCGGACCCGGCGGTGGGCTTCGCCACCGGGCGCCGGATCAGCCCAGGGACAGCGCGATACCGTCCAGGATGTCGTGTTCGGACACGGTCACCGTCTCCAGTGGACCCCGGACCCGGCGGGCCACCAGGTCGACCATCGTGGACAGGATGAGCGCTCCGCCGCCGATGACGTCCACCCGGCCCGGGTGCATGTAACCCAGCGCGGCGCGGTGGGCCCGGGTGGCGCCCAGCATCGTCTGCGCGACGGCGTGGACCCGATCCACCGGGATCTGCGCCAGGTGGATCCGGGCCGGGTCGTAGGTCGGCAGCCGCAGCGCGGCCGCGGCGACGGTGGTCGCGGTGCCGGACACCGGCACCAGCCGGCGGACGCGCTCGACCGGCAGCCGGTCGAGACCGTCGGCCAGGATCTGCCGGGCCCAGCGGGCGGCCTCATCGCGCTCGGCGGTGGTCGGCGGGTCGCCACGCAGGATCCGCTCGGTGATCCGCACGCAGCCGATGTCCAGGCTGATCCCGCCGGCGATCCGGTTCACGGCGCCGTCGCGCTCGCCGACGACCAGCTCGGTCGACCCACCGCCGATGTCCACGACCAGGAACGGCCCGGTCGAGGGGTCGAGGTCGCCGACCGCACCGGCGAAGGACAGCTCGGCCTCCTCCCGGCCGGTGATCACTTCCGGGTCCTGCCCCAGGGTGGAGCGGACCATGTCGACGAAGTCGGCCCGGTTCTGCGCGTCCCGGGTCGCCGAGGTGGCGACCATCCGGGTGCGGACCGCGCCCGAGGCGGTGATGACCGCGGCGTAATCGGCCAGTGCGCGCCAGGTGCGGTCCAGGGCGTGCTCGGAGATCCGGCCGGTGGCGTCGACGCCCTGCCCGAGGCGCACGACCCGCATCTCGCGGTGCACGTCGGTCAGCCGGAGCCGGCCGTCGGGCTCCCGGGCCACGTCGGCGACGAGCAGCCGGATCGAATTGGTGCCGCAGTCGATGCCGGCGACCCGCAGGCTCCGTTCCCCCGTCATGCCGCTCCCACCGTCGTCGTCACGGACCGGACGCTACCCGCAGCTCGCGCGCGCTCCGGCCGCCGCACCCCGCTCCCCGCACCCGCACCCGCACCGGCACCGGCACCGGCACCGGCACACCATCGGATGCCCGGCCCGGCAGACCATCCGCACCCACACCCCGGCACCCCACCCAGCCGCACCCCCGGCCTACCCGCGGAACATCGGACGCCCCCAGCCCGGCCACCCATCCGTGACCGCCCGCCACCCCCGCCCGGATCGATCGACTCGCCTGATCCGCGGCTTCCGGGCCCGGCCGAGCGTGCGGATGAGGCGAGTCGGCGCCGGACCGCCGCGGGCGCGGCGCGGCCTTCTCGGCGCGGCCCGGACCCCCGGAGCGGGTCGGACCACCGGGCCGGAGGGTAGAACTGGTCGGGTGCCGCCCACCCACGCCGTGACCAACACCGTGGCCCCGCTGGTCGGGTTCGACGCCGCCGCGGCCGACCCCGCCCTGGCCGCCGGGCTGGCCGCCGCCGGCACCGGGCCGACCCCCGTGCTGCGCGCGCTGGCCGTGGACGCCGGGTCGGCGCAGTGGCTGGAGCACGCCCGGCTGGCCGACGCCCACCCGCCGGTGCTGCACACGCACGACCGGGCCGGTCATCGGATCGACGAGGTCGAGTACCACCCCTCGTGGCACGCGCTGCTGGGCCGCGGGGTCGCGGCCGGGCTGCAGGCCGCGCCGTGGGCGCCGGCAGCGGGGCCGCACGCGCACCTGCACCGGGCCGCCGGCTTCTACCTGTGGACGCAGACCGACGCGGGCCCGATGTGCCCGCTCTCGATGACCTACGCCGCGGTGCCGGCCCTGCGGCACGACCCGGTGCTCTCCGCCGAGCTGGAGCCGGGGCTGCGCTCGCGCAGTTACGACGTCGACCGGCGGCCGGCCGCGACCAAGGCCGGCCTGCTGGCCGGGATGTCGATGACCGAGAAGCAGGGCGGCTCCGACGTCCGGGCGATCGGCACGGTCGCGGTGCCGGCCGGGTCGGCGGGCAGTGGCAGTGGCGGTGGCGAGTACCGGCTGACCGGCCACAAGTGGTTCACCTCGGCCCCGATGAACGACGTGTTCCTGACGCTCGCGCAGGCGCCGGGCGGCCTCACCTGTTTCGTGGTGCCCCGGGTCCGGCCGGACGGCTCCGGGAACGCGATCGCCCTGGTGCGGCTCAAGGACAAGCTCGGCAACCGGTCCAACGCCTCGGCCGAACTCGAGTACGACGGCGCGCTGGGCCGGCGGCTCGGCCCGGAGGGCCGGGGCGTGGCCACCATCCTGGAGATGGTGACGATGACCCGGCTGGACTGCGTCGTCGGATCCGCCGGGCAGATGCGGGCGGGCCTGTCCCAGGCCGCGTTCTACGCGGCCCGCCGGCAGGCCTTCGGCCGGACCCTGGCCGACCACGAGCCGATGGCCGCCGTGCTGGCCGACCTGACGGTCGAGTCGTGGGCGGCCACGGTGACCGCGCTGCGGCTGGCCGACCTGGTCGACGCCACCGTGCGCGGGACCGCGCCGCAGACCGGGGTGGACCCCGACCCGGCTGCGGCCCTGCTGCGGCTCGCGCTGCCGGCGGCCAAGTTCTGGATCTGCAAGCGGGCGGTGCCGGTGCTGGCCGAGGCGCTGGAGTGCTTCGGTGGCAACGGCTACCTGGAGACGTTCCCGATGGCCCGGCTGCTGCGCGAGTCCCCGCTCAACGGCATCTGGGAGGGCACGGGCACGGTGACCGCGCTGGACGCGGTGCGGGCCCTGGCCCGCAGCCCGCACAGCGCCGAGGCGCTGCTGGCCGAGCTGTCCACCACGGCCGGGGCCCACCCGGCGATGGACGCCGCCGTCCGGACCTTGACGGGCCGCCTGCGGTCGGATCCGGACCCGGCCGCGGCCCGCGGCCTGTGCTCGCTGATCGCCCGCACCCTGGCCGCGAGCCTGCTGATCCGGCAGGCCCCGCCGCCGGTCGCGGACCTGTACTGCGCGACCCGGCTGGACGGGATCGGCGACCGGGTCTTCGGGGAGCTGCCGGCGGGCTACCCGACGCGCGCGATCGTGGCGGCGATCACGCCGGTCGCGGGCTGAGCCGGGCGCACGGGGCGGCGCCGCGGACGTAGTCGGCCAGCATGTCCACCGCCCGGTCGCCCAACGGGTTCACGCCGCGACCGACCGCCAGCGAGTGGGCCACCAGTACGTGCAGGCACTTGACCCGGTCGGGCATGCCCCCGGCGGTGACGGCGATGCCGAGATCGTCGATCGAGTTGCGCAGCGCCAGGTACTGCTCGTGCGCGGCCCGGTAGGCGGCCGCCAGCTCCGGGTCGGCGGCGAGCTCCTCGGTCATCTCCCGCATCACCCCGCCGGCCTCCATCCGGCCGATCGCCGAGTTCAGCACGGAGCAGCACAGGTAGAACAGGGTCGGGAAGGGGGTGCCGTCGGGCAGTCGCGGGGCCGTCTGCACCACCGCGGGCACCCCGTGGTCGCAGCGGTAGGCGACGCCCAGCAGCCCCCGCGGCGGCCGGCCCAGTTCGCGCGTCAACGCGGCGACGTCGTCGTCCGTCGCCGGCGCGATGTGCAGCGCTACTGCCCCTCCTCGGTCAGCGTGTCCCACAGCCCGCCGTACCAGGGTCCGGTCGCGGCGGGGACGACCGCCGACCCGTCGTCGGCGGCGGCCAGCGGCGGGGCGTGCACCACGAACACCACGTCGCCGGGCGAGACGTACTGCAGCCGGCGCCGCGCCTCGGCGGCCACGTAGTCGTTGTCCAGCAGGGCGTCCTTGCGGGCCTGCAGATCGGCCCGCTGCTGCTCGAGATCCTGCTGGGAGGCCACCGCGGCGGCCAGATCGGCGCGCTGCTCCAGGTAGTTGCGCAGCGGGAAGGCCACCGACAGCGCGACCGCGCACAGCACCAGGCCGAGAACGGCCACCTGGCGGGCCAGGGCCGACTGGGGCATCAGACTGCGGCCGGGCAGGACCGGGGCCCGCCAGCTGCGGGTCGACCGGCGCGTGGTGCCTGGCGCCGCCGACGCCGGCGCGGTGCCGGGCCGCGGGCCCGACGGCCGGGACGTGCCGGTGCGGGCACGGCCGGACCGGCTCTTGCTCCCCGCGGCGGCCGACCGGCTTGCGCTCCCGCGGGGGCCGGCACCCGGGGGACGCTGCGGGGTGTCACTCATTCGATCGCCGATTCCTCCGGTCGGGAACCGGCGATGTCACCGGCCTCAGGAACCGGCAGAGTATCGCGGGAAGGCGAGCTCGCCGAGGTACCGCGCCGCGTCACCGAGGTTCTCCTCGATGCGCAGCAGCTGGTTGTACTTGGCCACGCGCTCGGACCGCGCCGGGGCGCCGGTCTTGATCTGCCCGCAGCCGGTGGCCACGGCCAGGTCGGCGATGGTGACGTCCTCGGTCTCGCCGGACCGGTGGCTCATCATGCAGCGGTAGCCGGCGTTGTGCGCCAGCGTGACCGCGTCCAGCGTCTCGGACAGGGTGCCGATCTGGTTGACCTTGACCAGCAGCGCGTTCGCGGCGCCGCGGGCGATGCCGTCCTCCAGCCGCTCCGGGTTGGTGACGAACAGGTCGTCGCCGACGATCTGGAGCTTGCTGCCGAGCTGGGTGGTCATGGAGATCCAGCCGTCCCAGTCGTCCTCGGACAGCGGGTCCTCGATGGAGACGATCGGGTAGTTGGCGATCAGATCGGTGTAGATGGCGATCATCTCGTCCGAGGTCCGGCTCTGACCCTCGTAGGTGTAGACGCCGTCGTTGTGGAACTCGGTCGCCGCCACGTCCATGGCCAGCACCACGTCGGTGCCGAACCCGAAGCCGGCCTTGGTGATCGCCTCGGAGATCAGGTCCAGGGCGGCCTTGCTGGAGGACGCGGCCGGCGCGAAGCCGCCCTCGTCGCCCAGGGCGGTGGAGAAACCGGCCTTCTTCAGCACGGACTTGAGCGAGTGGTAGACCTCGGCGCCCCAGCGCAGGGACTCGCGGAAGGTCGGCGCGCCGATCGGCGCGATCATGAACTCCTGGACGTCGACGCCGCTGTCGGCGTGCGCGCCGCCGTTGACGATGTTCATCATCGGGACGGGCAGGATGTGCGCGTTCGGCCCGCCGATGTACCGGAAGAGCTCCAGCTCGGCCGACTCGGCCGCGGCCTTGGCCACCGCGAGCGAGACGCCCAGGATCGCGTTGGCGCCGATCCGGCCCTTGTCCGGGGTGCCGTCCAGGTCGATCAGCTTCTGGTCGATGACCCGCTGCTCGATCGCGTCGTAGCCGATCAGGGCCGGGCCGATCTCCTCCAGGACGGCGTCGACAGCCTTGAGCACGCCCTTGCCGAGGTAGCGGGCCGAGTCGCCGTCCCGCAGCTCGACGGCCTCGTGCTCGCCGGTCGACGCGCCGGAGGGGACCGCCGCGCGGGCCAGCGACCCGTCGTCGAGCGCGACCTCCACCTCGACGGTGGGGTTACCCCGGGAATCGAGAATCTCGCGTGCACCGATGAGTTCGATGGCCGCCACTGGGCACATCCCTTCGCTTGCGGATACGGAAGTCTGTGATCCGGTCCGGGTCGGCGACGGCTGTGCCGTCAGGACCCGAGCCGCGTCAAGCCTAGAGGCGAACGCCGACGCGGTCGCGTCGGACTCACCCCGGCCGGCCGGACCCTGCCGGCCGGGGCGCCGTCGTCGCAGGTGGGCGGTCGGCCCGCGGCCGCCGGCGGCACGAAGTCAGGACCTTGGTCCCGGCCCGGCCGGCCCGTCCAGGGCCCCCCGGACCACGGCCGCGATCGCATCGGCCTCGATGAGGAACCCGTCGTGGCCGTAGTCGCTGTGCATCACGACCAGCGGCCGTGCGGTCGGCGCCGTCGCGATCAGCTCGCCCTGGACCGGCAGGAACAGCCGGTCCGAGTCGACCACCGACACAGTCAGGGCCGCGGTGATCCGGCCCAGGGCGGCGGCCACGCCGCCGCGGCCCCGACCGATGTCGTGCGAATGCATGGCCTCGGTCAGCACCAGGTAGGAATTCGGGTCGAACCGGCCGGCCAGCTTGTCGCCGTGATGCTGCAGGTAGGACTCGACGGCGAACCGGCCCCCGCGCAGCGGATCCTCCGACCCCTGGGGGGACCGGCCGAACCGGGTGTTCAGCTCCAACGCCGAGCGGTACGTCGTGTGCGCGATCTGCCGCGCGATCGCCATGCCGGCCAGCGGGGCCGGCCCGCCGTAGTAGTCGCCGCCGCGAAACTCCGGATCGGACCGGATCGCGGCGAGTTGAGCCGCGCCCCAGGCGATCTGGTCGGCACTGAAGGACGCGCAGGTGGCCAGGGCCAGGCACCGGTCGACCCGCCCCGGATGGGTCACCGCCCATTCCAGCGCGCGCATGCCGCCCATCGACCCGCCGACCACCGCGGCGAAGCGGCGGATGCCCAGCGCGTCGGCCAGGGCGGCCTCGGCCGCGACCTGGTCCCGGATCGTGAGGCGGGGGAACCGCGAGCCGTAGGGCCGGCCGTCCGGCGCGATCGACGACGGGCCGGTCGACCCCCGGCAGCCACCCAGGACGTTCGCCGCGACGGCGAAGTACCGGTCGGTGTCCACCGGGGCGCCGGGGCCGATGAGGCCGTCCCACCAGCCCGGGGTGGGCTGGTGCGGCCCGGCCGGGCCGACCACGTGCGCGTCGCCGGTCAGGGCGTGCAGCACCAGCACCGCGTTGTCCCCGGCCGCGTCGAGGGTGCCCCAGCTCTCGTAGGCCAGGGTGACCGAGTCCAGGCGCCCGCCGGACTCGGTCACCAACTGTCCGACGTCGAGGTACCGACGTGGATCGGCCCGGGCGTCGGTCCCCACCGGCGATCCCGGCAGGGCGGTCACTGCCCCTTCGCGGCCCGGAACCCGGCCTCCAGGTCGGCCAGGATGTCGTCGATGTGCTCGATCCCGACGGCGAGCCGGATCAGACCCGGGGTCACGCCGGTGGTCAGTTGCTCGGCCGGGGCCAGCTGGGCGTGCGTGGTCGAGGCCGGATGGATGACCAGGGACCGCACGTCGCCGATGTTGGCCAGGTTGGTGAACAGCTCCAGCGCGTCGGTGAACGTCTGACCCGCCTGCACCCCGCCCTTGATCTCGAAGGTGACGATCGGGCCGCCACCCAGTGGCGCGTACTTCTGCTGCAGGTGGTGCCACGGGCTGGAGGCCAGACCCGGGTACGACACCGACTCGACCTCGTCGCGCCCGGCGAGGAACTCGGCCACCCGGCCGGCGTTGTCGTTGTGCCGCTGGACCCGCAGGGACAGCGTCTCGATGCCCTGGGAGATCAGGAAGGCGTTGAACGGGCTGATCGCCGGCCCGATGTCGCGCAGCCCCTGCAGCCGGGCCTTGAAGATGAACGCCACGTTGGTCTTGAACAGCCCGTCCGGGCCGAGGTCGACGCCCCAGGTCAGGTTGTTGTAGCTCGGGTCCGGGGTGTTGAAGTTTCCGAAGCGATCGGCGTGGCCGACCCAGTCGAACTTGCCGGAGTCGACGATGACGCCGCCGATGGCGGTGCCATGGCCGCCGAGGTACTTGGTCGCCGAGTGCACGACGATGTCCGCGCCGTGCTCGATCGGGCGGATCAGGTACGGCGACGGAACCGTGTTGTCGACGATCAGCGGCACGCCGACCTCGTGCGCCACCGCGGACACCGCGGCGAAGTCCAGCACGTCGAGGGCGGGGTTGGAGATCGATTCGCCGTAGAAGGCCTTGGTGTTCGGCCTGGCCGCGGCCCGCCACGACTCGGGGTCGTCCGGGTCGGCGACGAAGTCGACGGTGATGCCCAGCTTGGGCAGCGTGTAGTGGAACAGGTTGTAGGTCCCGCCGTAGAGCCGCGGCGAGGCCACGATCTGGTCCCCGGCCTCGGCCAGGGTCAGGATCGCCAGCGTCTCGGCCGACTGACCGGAGGCCACCAGCAGCGCACCGACGCCGCCTTCGAGGGAGTTGATCCGGTCCTCGACCACGGCCTGGGTCGGGTTCATGATCCGTGTGTAAATGTTGCCCAGCTCTTCCAGGGCGAACAGCTTGCGGCCGTGCTCGGAGGAGTCGAACGCGTAGGACGTGGTCTGGTAGATCGGCAGCGCCCGGGCCTTGGTGGTCGGGTCGGGGGTCTGGCCGGCGTGGATCTGTCGCGTGTCGAAGGACCATTCGGCGGACATGGGATCTCCTGATGTCGGGTGATCGGGGGTCACTGGGTGGAAGCTCGTGGGTGCACACGGTGACGGGCGGCCCTGCCGGGGCCGCGCCGGAACGGCACCCTCAGTGGCTACATCGCGGCACGCCGGCACTCCCTCGCCCGATCCGGACGCGCTGCGTTCTCGCGGCGCGCCGCCTCTTGCCGGGCGAGTCTAGGCCCCGGTGGGGACCGCCGGGCGGGGCGGGCCCCGCCCGCCCGGCGCACGATCGAGCCGCGCCCCTGACGAGGGTCCGGGTGTTGTCGCATCGTCGAGGACCAATCGCCTCGACATGCCGGCAACCCGTTCGTCACGCAAGATTCACTTTCGAGGCAGATTCCCACCACTGCCTGTAACACTTCGCCGAAAGGGACCAAACGATCGGACCATGGCATCGGAGAGACACAGCGATGACACTGGTTGTAGGCCAAAAGGACGAACAAGCAGGGCCGAACAGAGAACTTCACCCGGTGTTGGGGAGCTGGTGGCCTTCGGGTCACCGAGGTCCCCGACGCTCGGGCCGGTGATGGCCAGGAGCGCCGGACGCTCATGCCGGGGCCGCGTGGGTGGCCGGGCGGATGAGCGGCCCGGCCGGAATCGGGACCGTGCGCGAGCGGCGGTCGGTCCCGCGGATCGAGGGCAGGGGAACGGAGTCGAGGTGAGCGGTCAGGAGCCGGCGTACGTCGGGCAGGTGGAGCGGGACCTCGACGGACGCCTCTGGGCGGTCCTCTATCTGGGCGACCAGGTCGTCCACAAGGAGCAGGTCCGCTCGCTGCGCAAGGGACGGCGCCGGGTGACCGATCTCGTGCTGTCGGCGGCCGACGTCCTCGCGCCGAGCCCGCGTCGCTCGGCCCCCGCGCACCTGTCCCGCGTGGTGACCCCGCAGACGCCGGTCGCCCGACATCGTCGCGCCCCCGTCGCCGGAGTCCACTGATCCGTCATCCTGGTCCGGTGATCCCCACCGGCACCCAGGTCGTTCTGCACGGCCGCGGCTTCACCGCCATCGTCACCGAGGTCGGCGCCACCCTGCGCGAGTTGAGCTGGCAGGGCCGGCCGCTGGTCGCCGGCTTCGGCCGGCACGACCTGCCGCACGCCTACCAGGGCGCCGTACTGGCCCCCTGGCCCAACCGGCTGGCCGGTGGCCGGTACCGGTGGGCCGGCCGTGACTACCAGGTGCCGCTGACCGAGCCGGAACGGCTCACCGCCCTGCACGGTCTGGTCTGCTTCGCCCCCTGGCAGGTGGCCGACCGCGACGCCGAGTCCGTCACGCTCACCCATCGGCTCTGGCCGCAGCGGGGCTACCCGTTCGCCCTCGACCTCCGGGCGCACTACGCGCTGTCCGACGCGGGTCTGACGTTCACCCTGACCGCGACCAATGCCGGCGCGGCCGCCGCGCCCTACGGTGCTTCGTTCCACCCGTACCTGGTCGCCGGCACCGGCACGGTCGACGACTGGACGGTGCAGGTGCCGGCCTCGACCTACCTCACCGTCGACCCGGACCAGCTGCTGCCGGTGGCCCTGGCGCCGGTCGGGCCGGCCGGGTACGACTTCCGCTCCCCCACGTCGTTGCGCGGCGTGGCGATCGACCACGCGCTGACCGACCTGGATTTCGGCGCCGACGGGACCGTCGCGCTGCGCCTGCTCGGACCGGGCGGCCGGGGGGTGGCGATGAGCTGGGACCGGGGCGCCCGGTGGCTGCAGCTGTGCATCCCCGACGAGCACAACCCGGCGATGACCCGCCAGTCGCTGGCGGTGGAGCCGATGACCTGCCCGCCGGACGCGTTCAATTCCGGCACCGACCTGATCACCCTGCCGCCCGGTGGCGAGCACACGTTCGCGCTCACCATCAGCCCGATCGACCCGTCCCGGCCTCCAGCGTGAGCAGCCGCCGCTTCGCCTCGGGACCGCCGGCGTATCCACCGGGCGTGCCATCGGAGCGGACCACCCGGTGGCACGGCACCACGATCGGCAGCGGATTGGCCCCGCAGGCCGAACCGACCGCCCGCACCGCCCGCGGGTGGCCCGCCGCCGGCGCGACCTGCGCGTAGCTGGCGGTCGTGCCGTAACCGATCCGGGGCAGTTGGGCCAGGACGTCGGCCCGGAAACCGGTGGTCAACCGGTGGTCCAGCGGCAGGTCGAAGGCGCGGCGGCGACCGGCGAAGTACTCGTCGAGCTCCCTGGCCACGGCCTCCAGCGGCCGCGGATCGGCCAGGATCCGGGGTCCGACCCGCTCGGCGAGATCGTCCAGGACGCGCTCGTGGTCCTGCCCGGAGAAGGCGATGCGGACCAGGCCCACCGGGGTGGCCGCCAGCAGCAGCGGCCCGAGCGGGGAATCCAGCGTCCGGTAGGAGACGTCGAGCAGGTCCTGACGGTGGGCGGCGGCGACCAGCCGATCGTGCAGCCGCCCCGCCGCCGCGCGGTCGGCCGGGCCGACGGCGGCCAGGACCGCCTCGAGGTCGCTCACGTGGGCCGGACTCATCGGCGGGCTCCTTCGCGGTCGGTTCGGCCGTCGCTTCGGCCGTCGGCGCCAGGGTCGACCCGGCCGTCCCCTTCCGGGCCGGCCGGCGGGCCGGTCGAAGGTCCGGCTCGGTGGGTGGCCGGCGCCGGTCCGGACAGGGTGCGGCGCAGGGAACCGATGCCGTCGGCCGCGGCGCGGCGGGCGGCCTCGGGGGTGCCACCGACGATCGCGGCGACCTCCCGGTACGGCAGCCCGGCCACGTGGTGATGGACGACCGCGTGCCGCTGCCGCTCGGGCAACGCCCGCACCGCCGCCCACAGCTCGTCGTCGGGCTCGGCGGGCAGCCCGAGCGTCGAGCGCCCATCGGGCAGATCGGCCAGCGGCACGGCGCGACGGGCCTGCCCGCGGAGCACGTCGATCGCCTTGCGGTGGGCGATCGTGGTCAGCCAGGCGGCCACGTTGGCCTCGACCGGCAACTGGGGGTAGGCGCGCAGCGCGGCCAGGAAGGTCTCGGCCCACGCGTCCTGGGCGTCCGCGGGCCGCAGCAGGGCCCGGCACACCCGCAGCACGGTGGGACCGTGCTCGGTCACGATGCGTTCGAACGGTGCCCGGGCCACGTCAGGTCGACGCCCCGGGCACCGGGAACGTGAGGTGCCGCATGCGGGTCAGTCTGCCCGCGCCCGCCGTGGCACCATTCCGCGCATGACGCCCGTGTTTCCGCCGGCCCGTACCCCGAACCCGCTGGACGCCCCGCCGCTGCGCTGGGGGGTGCTGGCGCCCGGCCGGATCGCCGCGGCCTTCGTCACCGCGGTCTCCCGGTACACCCGCCAGCGGGTGGTGGCGGTCGGCTCGCGCTCGCTCGATCGCGCGTCCGCGTTCGCCGCGGAGCACGGCATCGACCGGGCCGTCGGGTCGTACCAGGAGCTGGTGGACGACCCGGCGGTGGACGTGGTCTACGTCGCGTCACCGCACAGCGAGCACGCCGCCCAGGCCGGACTGGCCGTCGCCGCCGGCAAGCACGTGCTGGTGGAGAAGGCGTTCACGCGGAACGCGGCGCAGGCCCGGCACCTGGTGGCGGCCGCCCGGGCCGCCGGCGTCCTGGCCGTCGAGGCCATGTGGACGCGCTTCCTGACGCAGACCGACGTCCTGGCCCGGCTGCTGGCCGACGGGGTGCTGGGCGAGGTGACCACCGTGCTGGCCGACCACGGCCAGCACTTCGCGCCCGACCCGCAGAGCCGGCTGTTCGCCCCGGAGCTGGCCGGTGGGGCCCTGCTCGACCTGGGCATCTACCCGATCTCGTTCGCCTCGTTCGTGCTCGGCGCCCCGGATTCGGTGGTGGCCACCGGATCCCGGACCGCCACCGGGGTGGACGCGCAGGTCTCGATGACGCTGAGCACGGGGACGGCGCAGGCGTGCCTGAACACCACCCTGCTGGCCGCCACCCCGACGACGGCGTCCGTCTCCGGCACGGCCGGCTCCGTCGAGATCACCGGGCCGTTCTACGCGCCCGCGTCGATGATCCTGACCACCGCGGACGGCCGGGCCGTCCGCGAGCCCGATCCGGTCGCCGGGCATCTCGGACTGTGTTTCGAGGCCGCCCACGTGGCCCAGCTGATCGCCGACGGCGCGACCGAGTCGCCCCTGCTGCCCCTGGACGAGACGGTCCGCATCCTGGAGACCGTCGACGAGATCCGCCGGCAGGTCGGCGTCCGCTACCCCGGCGAGTAGGTCCGCGAATGTGAACATCGCGTCACGGACCCGGTACAAGCTGTGCGCGCTCGCCGCGCTCTGCGCATTCATCGCCGGGCAGGCCGCGTTCGCTCTGGCTCTTCTGGCCCTGGCGATCGACCGTATCGGCGGCCGCTGGGGTGGTCTGCTGCTCGACCTGGTCGGGCTGGCCGACTGCGACCTGACGCCCGACATCGCCTACCTTCCGGAGTCCTGCTCCGCAATCCGGGCCGTCTCCGACGAGTTCGGGTCGGTGCAGAACGCCCTGCTCGTGGGTAGTGCCGTCATGGTGCTGGTCTGCCTGGCGTTCGTCGCTGGTGCCGTCGAGATCCTGCGCCGCCGCGGCGGACTGATCCTGCTCATGGCCAGCGGCCTGATGGTCGCCCTGGTCGTCGCCGCGCTGATCGTCGGCGGCTGGGACTGGGTCCTGGCGCTCTACCTGATCCCGCCCGGCTGGATCTTCCAGCGGTTGTTGCGCGCCCACTTCGCCCGATAACGCTCGACCCCGCGGCTGGGCCAGGGGTCACTCTTGCCCCTGACTGAACACGCGTTTAGTATTCTGTTCGTGAGTTCAGTCCACTCGCCGGCCGCCGACCTGACCGCCCGTGCGCGGATCCGGGACTCCGCGATCGTCTACATCGGTCGCCACGGATGGCGGGCGGCCACGGTCCGGGCCATCGCCACCGACGCCGGCGTCTCCGCGGCGCTGGTGATCCACCACTTCGGGTCCAAGGACGGGCTGCGAGAGGCGTGCGACGCGCACGTCACCGGCCTGATCGACGAGCTGAGCCGGCAGGCGGCCGAGAACCTCGGCGTCGGCGACACCCTGGACCTGATCAACGCGGCCCCCCACCTGGCGCCGCTGACGCCGTACGTCGTCCGGACGATCGGCGACGGCGGCGAGTTCGCGCAGCGCCTGTGGGACCGGCTCGTCGACGACACCGAGCGTTACCTGCGGGCCGCCGTCGCCGGCGGCGTCGCCCGCCCGACCGACGACGAACGGGTGCGGGCGGAGCTGCTGGTGATCTTCAAGCTCGGCACGTACCAGCTGGCCCGTTACGCCCTGCCCCCCGCCAACGGGGCCCGGCCCGACGACCTGGACCTGGCCGCCATCACCGACCGCTACGGCGTACCGGCCCTGGAGTTGTTCACGCACGGCCTGTACCGCACCAGTGACTACCTGGACGCCTTCCGCGCCCGCCGGCCGGCGCCCGACCCGGCGCCCGACCCGACGACTGACCCCGCGACCGACCCCGCGACCGCAGAATCGAGGCAGCGATCATGACCGTTCCCACCGATCGGCCCGCCATCCGGATGGACGGCGTGGTGAAGACCTTCGGCTCCGTCCGCGCCCTGGACGGGCTCGACCTGTCGGTGTCGGCCGGCGAGGTCCACGGGTTCCTCGGGCCGAACGGGGCGGGCAAGTCGACGGCGATCCGGGTGCTGCTCGGCCAGTTGCGCGCGGACGCCGGCACCTCGACCGTGCTGGGGGCCGACGCCTGGATCGACGCGGTGCAGCTGCACCGCCGGCTGGCCTACGTGCCGGGGGACGTCAACCTGTGGCCCAACCTGTCCGGCGGCGAGACCATCGACCTGCTGGCCCGGCTCCGCGGCGGCATCGACACCCGGCGCCGGGACGAGCTGATCGAGCGCTTCGAACTGGATCCGCGCAAGAAGGGTCGCGCCTACTCCAAGGGCAACCGGCAGAAGGTGGCGATCGTGGCCGCCTTCGCCTCTGACGTCGAGCTGCTGGTCCTGGACGAGCCGACGACCGGTCTGGACCCCCTGATGGAGGCCGTCTTCCAGGACTGCGTGAACTCCGAGAAGGACCGGGGCCGGACGGTCCTGCTGTCCAGCCACATCCTGTCCGAGGTCGAGGCCCTGTGCGACCGGGTCAGCATCATCCGCTCGGGTCGGGTGGTGGAGACCGGGACGCTGGCCCAGCTGCGACACCTGACCCGGACGGCGATCGCCGCCGAGGTCGATGCCGTGCCGGACGGGCTCGCCGTCCTGCCCGGGGTGCACGACGCGGTCGTCGAGGACCACCGGATCAAGCTCGACGTGGACGCCGCCGCCCTGGACGGCGTGCTCGCCGCCCTGGTCGCGGGCGGGGTACGCACCATCTCCGCGTCGCCGCCCACCCTGGAGGAGCTGTTCCTGCGGCACTACGGGGACCGCCTGGACCCGACGGCGGCCGGGACCGCGGACGGCGCCCCGGACGGCGCCCCGGAACGCACCCCGGACGGCGCGGGCCCGGCCGCCGGTCGGACGGCGGTGCGGCGATGACCGGATCACGGGACGGGGCCGGGTCCGGCCGGAGCGGCGGGCCGGGGAGCACCGCCACCGGAACCATGACCATCACCGCGACCACCACCGGCTCCGCCCGCGCCGGCGGCCCGCACGACCGGCTGGCCGGTACCGGCACGTTGATCCGCCTGGCCCTGCGGCGCGAGCGGATCCCGCTGCTGGCCTGGGTGCTGGGCATCGGGCTGGTGGCGGCGTCGACGTTCTCGGCCATCGCCGCGCTCTACCCCGACGAGGCCGAGCGCGCCGCCCTGGCCCGGAGCATCGCCGTCAATCCGGCCTTCCTGGCCATCACCGGCCCGATCTCCGGCACTTCGGTGGGCGCCATCTCGGCCTGGCGGGTGACCGCGGTCGGCACCTCCCTGGTCGCCCTGATGGCGGTGTTCACCGTGATCCGGCGGACCCGGGCCGATGAGGAGAGCGGGCGCACCGAGCTGATCGCCTCATCGGTCGTCGGCCGGGCCGCCCCGCTGGCCGCCGCGGTGGCGGTCGCGGCCGGTGCCAGCCTGGTGATCGGCGTGCTGGCGGCCGCCGCCGGTCTGGCCAACGGGCAGGACGCGATCGGGTCGATCG
>NZ_JBMDXT010000507.1:0-6497 GCF_048594475.1 Nakamurella sp.
CGCGATCGTGGTGGACAGGTTGACCGACATTCCCTCCTGGGTGGCCGACGTGGTCGCGGTGAAGGTCGTCCCGGCGGCGCTGGCGGCCGGCGCCGCGAGCAGGCTGCCGCCGATCATCGCGGCGGTCGCGGCGGCGACCAGACCGGTCCAGCGCCGGGCGCGCGGCCGGCGCGGGCGGGCGGCGGCGATCGATCCGACGGCGGAGACAGATTCGGTGATCATGATGCGTCCCTTCGGGGCAAGCTCTGGGTGTCGGCTTCTCGCTGCTGATACAGAAAGTAGCCAGGCGCCTACGCTTCGAACATGACCACGACGTCCTGTCTTGCGTTGGGGTGAATGCGTTCCTCTCTTTGGGGTAGTTAGGTGACAATGAGTCGGGTGAGCCACGATCAGCTAGTGCATCTGGCTCATGACCAACGGGCAGGGCCGGCGTCGGCGCGCCTACCGGGGCAGGGAAAGGCCACGGCGCCAGGGTGTTTCGGTCGGGCAGGGCCGAGCGTCGTCGTCCGGCCGGACCGGCGCGGTGGGCCGGGTGGAGCCGGCCCGCGAGGCGCGCGGTCCTGGCGCGGACCGGTGAGAATTGATCGCTCCGACGCGCCCACACCGTGAGATCCGCTGCCACAGGCGATCTCCGGAGGCCGGCCGGCCGTCCCGCTATCGCGGCAGCAACGCCGATCCCGATCGCCTGAAGATCATCATAGCGAAGATCAAGAGAGGTGGCACACCACGACCCTACCCCGAACGGCGCAATCAGCGCAGGTAGCGACGTCGACGGGCCTGATCAGGCTCAGCCGCCCAGGGCCTGGACCCGCTCCCGGTACTCCTGGGTGTCGAGCTCGCCACGCGCGTAGCGCTCGTCGAGAATCTGCCGCGCCGGCGGCGTCGAGCCCGGCGTCATGACGGGTGCCGAGGCGCGCCGGGTGGTGGTCATCATGATCGCCCAGACGAGGCCGGTGATCACCACCAGCCCGCCGACGAGCAGGGCGGCTCCCCACATCCACATCCAGCCGCTCATGCCATCCGGGTCGTACCAGTCCATCACGACCGACCACCTCGATCCGTCAGCGGGCGGCTAGCCCGCGGTCCGGCCGGCGCCGGGGCGCCGTGCCTGCCCATGGTCACCCCGCCGGACGGTCCGCGGGCAGGGCCGATGGTCCCCAGCGACGGGGTCGACCCGGCCGCGCCTGGCGGCGACCGATCTGGCGGTGCCGCGCCGCCGGTCCGGCGACTGTGGTCGGGTCCGATCCTCACGTCCGCGCGATCCCGCAGCCGAGACTTCTGTTGACCGGCTGCGTGTCCTAGCGTCGGTTCGGTGACGGATTGCTTCGTGTTCGCGCCCGGGCGGCAGTCGATCGGCCGTTCCGGCGGCGGGCCCTCCGGACCACGACCCGACGACCCGGCCGCCCCGCCGGTCCGCCGGACGCCCGATCCGGTGGGTCGGGGGATCGACCAGGTCGCCCTGGCTCCGGCCGGCCGGCCGGACGGGACCGTCGGCGCGGGCACACGCTTGCCGTGGGTCATGGCATGACCGCGATCATCTGCACCGACCCCGACCAGGCCGTGGCCGGCATCGCCGACGGATCGACCGTGCTCGTCGGGGGGTTCGGCATGGCCGGGATGCCCTCGCACCTGATCGACGCGCTGATCCGCCAGGGCGCCGGTGAGTTGACCGTGGTGTCCAACAACGCCGGCAACGGCGACGCCGGATTGGCCGCGTTGCTGGCCGCCGGTCGGGTCCGGAAGATGATCTGCTCGTTCCCCCGGCAGTCCGACTCCTGGGTGTTCGACGGCCTGTACCGGGCCGGACGGATCGAGCTGGAGGTGGTGCCGCAGGGCACGCTGGCCGAGCGGATGCGCGCAGCCGGCGCCGGTCTCGGCGGCTTCTGGTCCCCGACCGGGGTGGGCACGCTGCTGGCGGAGGGGAAGGAGACCCGCACGATCGACGGCCGAACCTACGTTCTCGAGTTCCCGTTGCGCGGCGACGTGGCGCTGATCGCTGCCGACCGGGCCGATCGGATGGGCAATCTGGTGTACCGCAAGACCGCCCGGAACTTCGGGCCCGTCATGGCCACCGCGGCCACGACCGTGATCGCTCAGGTCCGGCAGGTCGTGCCCACCGGTGCGCTGGATCCGGAGGCCGTCGTGACCCCGAGCATCTTCGTCGACCGGGTGGTGGCCGGATGATCGAGCCGCAGCGACCGGCGGCGATCCGAGCCGTCCCGCGGACCGCCGACCGACCGTTGAGCACACGGGAGGTGGCCGCGGAGATCGCCCGCGACATTCCGCCAGGGGCGTACGTGAATCTCGGCATCGGCCAGCCGACGCTGGTGGCCGAGCACCTGACCCCGGAGTCGGGTGTGGTGCTGCACACCGAGAACGGCATGCTCAACATGGGTCCGGCCGCCGTCGGCGACGGGATCGACCCCGACCTGATCAACGCCGGGAAGGTCCCGGTCACCGAGCTCCCCGGCTGCTCCTACTTCCATCACGCCGACTCGTTCGCGATGATGCGCGGCGGGCATCTGGACATCTGCGTGCTCGGAGCCTTCCAGGTCTCGGCCGGTGGCGATCTGGCCAACTGGCACACCGGGGCGCCCGACGCCATCCCGGCCGTCGGCGGCGCCATGGACCTGGCCATCGGCGCGAAGCAGGTGTTCGTGGTGATGTCCCTGTTCACCAGGGACGGCAGCCCGAAACTGGTGCCCCGATGCACCTACCCGCTCACCGGTCCGGGGTGCGTCGACCGGATCTACACCGACCTCGGCGTCTTCGACATCACCCCGGCCGGAGTGCGGGTCCGTCGGACATTCGGGTGTTCGGTCACCGACCTCGCGGCCCGGTTGGAGGTCGAGCTCCTCGGCGCGGGGTGAGCCCGGTCGGTCCGGCCGCTACGGGGTGACGATGGCGAAGTCCTGGTCGCCCGGATCGAGCAGGGCCGCCAGCCGGGCCAGCACCGATGCGTCGCCGGTCACCTGCACCTGCGACCCGTCCGCGACGCCGCGCACCACCGCGGGCAGCGCGGCCCGGGTGGTGGTGACCGTGGCGTCGGCGTCGACCCGCTGCGGGGCGGTGCTGTACGTCAGCACCCCGTTGGCCAGGCGCAGCCGGTAGCGCGCCGCGTCGTCGGTGAGCACCACGTCGATCGCGAGCTTCTCGTCGAACGCGGCCGGACCGTCGATCTGGATGGCGATCGCGTCGAACAGCATGTCCGGGCTCAACTGGCCGATCAGGTCCGGCGAGTCCGACGTGGTCGGCGTACCGAACCGGCCGTCCCGCAACTCGGTCGCACCGGAGAGGAAGAAGTTGCGCCAGGTGCCGTTCTCCGATCCGTACCCGAGCTGCTCGTAGGTGTCGGCCAGCAGGTCCCGGGCCGCCGCATGGTCGGGCTCGGCGAACACCACGTGGTTGACGACCTCGGCCACCCACCGGAAGTCCCCGGCCGCGAACGCCGACCGGGCCCTGGTCACCACCGCGTCCGCGCCACCCATGAAATCGACGTAGCGCTTGGCTTTCTCCACCGGCGGGTGCTCCCACAGATGGGCCGGGTTCCCGTCGAACCAGCCGAGGTAGCGCTGGTAGACCGCCTTGACGTTGTGGCTCACGGAGCCGTAGTAGCCGTGGGTGTGCCAGGCCCGCTCCAGGGCCGGCGGCAGGACCAGGACCTCGGCGATCTCGGGCCCGGTCAGTCCCTTGTTCATCAACCGGAGCGTCTGGTCGTGCAGGTAGGCGTACAGGTCGCGCTGCAGCGACAGGAACTCGACGATCCGTTCGTTGCCCCAGGTCGGCCAGTGGTGGGAGGCGAAGGCGACCTCGACGTCGCCACCGAACAGGTCGATCGCCTCGGTCAGGTAGCCCGCCCAGCCGTGCGGGTCGCGGACGACCGCCCCGCGCAGGGTCAGCAGGTTGTGCAGGTTGTGGGTGGCGTCCTCGGCCGTGCACAGCGCCTTGAAGTCCGGGAGCCAGATGAGCAGTTCGGCCGGAGCCTCGGTGTTCGGGGCCATCTGGAACACCATCCGCACGCCGTCGATCGTCACCTCCTGGCCGGTCGTGGTGATCAGATCGGTCGGTGGGATGAGGGTGACGGTGCCGGTCGAGAGGGTCTGGCCCAGACCCGCGCCGACCTGGCCCCGCGGTCCGCGGGCCCGGGCGGCGCCGTACATGTACCCCGCCCTCCGCGCCATGGCCGTTCCCGCGTAGACGTTCTCGGCGATCGCATGCTCGGCGAAGCCCTCCGGGGCGAGGATGCGCACCGCGCCCGCGTCGACGTCGGCCTGGTCGACGAACCCCCGGACGCCGCCGAAGTGGTCCGCGTGGGAGTGGGTGTAGATCACGGCCTTGATCGGGCGGTCCCCACGGTGCCGGCGGTACAGATCCCAGGCGGCCGCACCGGTCTCGGCGGTGAGCAGGGTGTCGATGACGACGACCCCCTCGTCGCCCTCGATGAAGCTGGTGTTGGCCAGGTCCAGCCCGCGCACCTGGTAGATGCCCGGCACGACCTCGAACAGGCCACCGGCGGCGACCAGCCGCGACTGGCGCCACAGACTCGGGTTGACCGTGTCCGGTGCGGTCCGGGCGTCGGGTCCGGCCAGGAAGTCGTACGTCGAGCTGTCCCACACCACGGTGCCCGAGCCGTCGACGACCGGGCCGTCCAGGGGCGCGATCAGGCCGCGCGCGACGTCGTCGAAGTCCCGGGTGTCGGCGAACGGCAGCTGATCCAGCAGCGCGGCGTGCTGGTGGACGACGCTCGGGCTCGCCGGATGTGACGGTGACATGTCGGACAGCATGCCGTGCGGCCCGTCCCGGGTTCGAGGTCCGGCCTCACCCCGTTCGGATGAGGTCGAGCGGTCGACCCGCTGGCGGCCCCGACCGGTCCGGACCGGTTCAGAGGATGTCGATGGTGAGGACCGGCGGTCGGGCCCTCCGGCCGCCCTCCGGGGCCGTCCCGTCCGCAGGACGTCGCCGACGCGGAGGCGGTGCATGAAGCCCGATCCGCCCCGTCCGGTGGGGGAGCGCACGACACTGATGGTGATCGACGATCCGTCGTGGTTCGACGACACCACCGAAGAGGAGCGGATGTCGGCGTGATCTCCGAGATCGCCTTCCTGCTCCGGAGCGACATCGCGGCGCCGGCCACGGTCACCTCCGTGCTGGCCGCAACCGAACCGGTGATGGGTCACCCGGCCGTTCGTCGGCCTCGGAGCCATCGAGGTCGTGGGCGGCTGACAACGACGTCCACCCGCCGCCCCTGCCGCCAGGCCGGTGGGTTCAGGGTTGCCCGGCCTTCCCGGCGCCGATCGTCGGGAAGGACCAGGTTCCGTGGAGCACCTCCGGGCGCGGCCGGTACAGCCGGACGAGGTAGTTCCACCCCTCCGGGACCGGGATCGAGTTGCGGGCCGGGTCCCCGTCCCCGCCGAACCGCACGACGACGCTGCCGTCGACCTCTCGCGCGGCGGTGATGCTGTTGATCGTGTACGCATCGGCGGCGTTGGGTTCGAAGTAGCCGGCGGCGTTGTACACCGAGATCGACCAGAAGCCGTCGACCAGCACCTCACCGGGGATGCGCAACTCGTGATCCCCGATCGGCAGATCGGGGGACACTCCGACGTAGGTCGCCTCGGTGTCGGGTAGCCCGCCCCAGCCGGCGGCGGCACCGACCAGGTGACGGACCGGGTCGACCTCGCCGCGCCGGCCGAAGCTGCGGGCGAAGTCGTCCATGTCGTGCGCCAGCTCGAGCAGCGCGGTGCGGGTCCGGTCGAACGTGACCGGGTCGTAGTCGGGCATCCGGAAGGAGCGGGCCGATGCGGCCGTGAGCCGGAGCCCGTCCTGGATGGTCGCCACCCTGGCCACGTCGCCCGGGTCGCGCGGGTCCACCAGGATCCGCGCCGCAACCAGGACGTAGTCCGTGTCGAACTCCTCGACCGTGAGCTGGTAGGTGCCCGGGTCATGGAACACCCGATTGATGAAGTGATCCCGGTTGACGATCATCACCGACAGGTAGCGACCGGCGGCGTCCGGGACGGTGAGCGTCGCGCCTGCCGAGATGTCGGCGATGGCAAAGCTGTAGAGCGTGTCCCGGTTCATCCGGATCACCGTCTGCTGATCGACCGCGGCCGGAACGCGATTGTGCTCGAACGTGTTCACCCCGCCCGCGTTCACCTGGAGCCCGGCAAACATGCGATCGGTCTCCGCTCGCACGAAGGTGTCCACGTTCACTCTCGTCGGCGTGACCCCGGCATCCTATGGTGCCGGCCCGTCCGGTGGCCGGTCGCGACGAGCACCGTCGAGGGTGCCGCCGCAGTGGGCGTCGTCCGCTCGGCGGGGCCGGTCAGTCGCCGGCCGCCGTCAGCAGTGGGAGGAGTAGCCGGGAGTCGGCGAAGATCTCGTTGACGGCACTCGTGCCGACCGGTGTGTGGCGGAAGTTCATGATCGCGGGGCGGTCGTCCGGTTGGTCGTCGGAGGTCAGGACCAGCCGGATCCGGTGGCCGGCCCGGAACCGG
>NZ_JBMDXT010000508.1:0-1801 GCF_048594475.1 Nakamurella sp.
GCGCAGGACTCCCTGCAGTACGGCGTGCTGGCCGGGTACCCGATGCTCGGGGTCAAGCTGACCCTGGTCGACGGTGCCTACCACGAGGTCGACTCCTCGGAAATGGCGTTCAAGATCGCCGGTTCGATCGCCATGAAGGAAGCCGCCCGGATGGCCAAGCCGGTGCTGCTCGAGCCGATGATGAACGTCGAGGTCGTGACGCCCGAGGACAACATGGGCGACGTGATCGGTGACCTGAACTCCCGTCGTGGGCAGATCCAGGGCATGACCGAGCGCTCCGGCGCCCGGGTCGTCACCGCCCTGGTGCCGCTGTCGGAGATGTTCGGCTACGTCGGCGACCTGCGGTCCAAGACCGCCGGGCGGGCCTCGTACTCGATGGTGTTCGACTCCTACGCGGAGGTGCCGGCGAGCGTGGCGAAGGAAATCATCGCCAAGGCGACCGGGGAGTGAGCCGCGGGCCACGGCCCGCGCGCGCATCCATCGCACAACTTCATATCCAGGGGTCCGGATGGCCCCGGCGGCATCGACCGCGCGGCCATCCGTACCCTGCACAGTCGGGGTGGTGGGGCCCATCGGTTCCCACCATCACGGGTCCGGACCAGCAGGTTCGGTCCAGATCCACCAGTCCGCCTGACGCACTGACTGCCGCCATCAGCGGCAGAAGTCGCAAGGCGCAACGCAACAGTCCTGAGGAGGACCAGCAGTGGCGAAGGCGAAATTCGACCGGAGCAAGCCGCACGTCAACATCGGCACCATCGGCCATGTCGACCACGGCAAGACCACCCTGACCGCGGCCATCACCAAGGTCCTGGCGGACAAGTACCCGACCCTGAACCAGGCCTCGGCGTTCGACCAGATCGACAAGGCGCCGGAAGAGCGTCAGCGCGGCATCACCATCAACATCGCGCACGTCGAGTACCAGACCGAGAAGCGTCACTACGCCCACGTGGACGCCCCGGGTCACGCCGACTACATCAAGAACATGATCACCGGCGCGGCGCAGATGGACGGCGCCATCCTGGTCGTGGCGGCCACCGACGGCCCGATGCCGCAGACCAAGGAGCACGTGCTGCTGGCCCGCCAGGTCGGCGTGCCCTACATCCTGGTCGCGCTGAACAAGTCCGACATGGTCGACGACGAGGAGATCCTGGAGCTCGTCGAGCTCGAGGTCCGCGAGCTGCTGTCCTCGCAGGAGTTCCCGGGCGACGACGCGCCGGTCATCCGCACCTCCGGCCTGAAGGCCCTCGAGGGTGACCCGAAGTGGGTCGCCACCGTCGAGGAGCTCATGGACGCGGTCGACGAGTCGATCCCGGAGCCGGAGCGCGACACCGACAAGCCGTTCCTGATGCCGATCGAGGACGTCTTCACGATCACCGGTCGTGGCACCGTCGTCACCGGCAAGGTCGAGCGCGGCACGATCAACGTGAACTCCGAGGTCGAGATCGTCGGCATCAAGCCGAAGTCGTTCAAGACCACGGTCACCGGCATCGAGATGTTCCGCAAGCTGCTCGACTCGGCCCAGGCCGGCGACAACGCCGGTCTGCTGCTGCGCGGCACCAAGCGCGAAGAGGTCGAGCGCGGCCAGGTCGTCGTCAAGCCGGGTTCGATCACCCCGCACACCGAGTTCGAGGCCCAGGTCTACATCCTGGGCAAGGACGAGGGCGGCCGGCACACGCCGTTCTTCAACAACTACCGCCCGCAGTTCTTCTTCCGCACCACCGACGTGACCGGCGTGGTGAACCTCCCCGAGGGCACCGAGATGGTCATGCCGGGCGACACCACCGAGATGACGGTCTCGCTG
>NZ_JBMDXT010000509.1:0-2133 GCF_048594475.1 Nakamurella sp.
CGTGCTCGGAGGTGGACGGGCGGTCCGGGGTCGGAGCAGTCACCCGGACATTCTCGCCTGTTCGGCGACCGGGTCCAGCCGCCGGCACCCGCCGGACCGGCCCCGCCGGGGGGCGGCGTCGCGTGGGATCACCGGGCGCCCGCTCGCCGCGGCTATCCTGTCCGGTGACATGCACGCCCTTGTCCGGGGCGTCCGGTGCAGGGCAGAACCCGAGTCCGGCCCTTCGCGCCGTGATGAGCATGGCGCGTCCCCGAGCCCCGCGAAGGAGCATTCGTGTCCCAGACCACGCTGGCCACCGAGTTGACCGTGGACCGGTCCGGCGACCTCGACTGGAAGGTCGCGTCGCTGGCCCTGGCCGATTTCGGCCGCAAGGAGATCACCCTGGCCGAGCACGAGATGCCCGGCCTGATGGCCCTGCGCCGGGAGTATGCCGAGGTCCGGCCGCTGGCCGGGGCCCGCATCTCCGGATCCCTGCACATGACCGTGCAGACGGCCGTGCTGATCGAGACGCTGGTCGACCTCGGCGCCCAGGTCCGGTGGGCCTCCTGCAACATCTTCTCCACCCAGGACCACGCCGCCGCCGCGGTGGTCGTCGGGCGCTACGGCACCGTCGACGAGCCCGCCGGCGTGCCGGTGTTCGCCTGGAAGGGCGAGACCCTGGCCGAGTACTGGTGGTGCACCGACCAGATGCTGCGCTGGCCGGACGGGCTGGGCCCGAACATGATCCTGGACGACGGCGGCGACGCGACCCTGCTGGTCCACAAGGGTGTCGCATACGAGAAGACCGGCGTCGTGCCGACCATCACCGAGGACGACGCGGAGTACTCGGAGGAGTACGCCGTCATCCTCGACCTGCTGCGGGCCTCCCTGGCCGACGACGACGGGTACTGGACCCGGACCGCTCCGTCGATCGTGGGCGTGACCGAGGAGACCACCACCGGCGTCAACCGGCTCTACCAGCTGGCGGCGGCCGGCGAGCTGCTCTTCCCGGCCATCAACGTCAACGACTCGGTGACCAAGAGCAAGTTCGACAACAAGTACGGCATCCGGCACTCGCTGATCGACGGGATCAACCGGGGCACCGACGTGCTGATCGGCGGCAAGGTCGCCCTGGTCGCCGGCTACGGCGACGTCGGCAAGGGCGCGGCGGAGTCGCTGCGCGGGCAGGGCGCGCGGGTGATCGTGTCCGAGGTCGACCCCATCTGCGCGCTGCAGGCGCTGATGGACGGGTTCGAGGTCGCCACGGTGGACGCCACCGTCGGGCGGGCCGACCTGATCATCACGACCACCGGCAACAAGGACATCATCACCGTCGACCACATGAAGCGGATGAAGCACCAGGCGATCCTGGGCAACATCGGCCACTTCGACAACGAGATCGACATGGCCGGGCTGGCCCGCTCGGGTGCGAGCAAGATCGAGATCAAGCCGCAGGTCGACGAGTGGCGGTTCGCCGACGGCCACACCATCATCGTGCTGTCCGCGGGTCGCCTGCTGAACCTGGGCAACGCGACCGGCCATCCGTCGTTCGTGATGTCGACCTCGTTCTCCAACCAGGTCATCGCCCAGCTCGAGCTGTTCACCAAGCCCGACGAGTGGGACAAGGAGGTCTACCGCCTGCCCAAGCACCTGGACGAGAAGGTCGCCAAGATCCACGTCGAGGCGCTCGGCGGCGAGCTGACCAAGCTGTCGAAGGACCAGGCGGAGTACATCGGTGTCGACGTCGAGGGCCCGTTCAAGCCCGAGCACTACCGGTACTGAACGCCGACCGGGCGCCCGCGCCCGACGGCTGTGGCGACGACGAAGGCCGGCCCCCTGCGGGGCGGGCCTTCGTCGTGGTCGGGACGTCCTCGGTCAGCGCCCGGTCAGCGCTCGGTCAGCGCACGGTCAGCGCACGCCGAGCAGGTCGATGACGAAGATCAGCGTCTTGCCGCCGAGGCGGTGCCCGCCGGGCGGCCCGTAGGCCAGGGCCGGCGGGATGGTGAGCTGCCGGCGGCCGCCGACCTTCATCCCCGGGATCCCGTCCTGCCAGCCCTTGATCAGGCCGCGCAGCGGGAACTCGATCGACTCGCCCCGGTTCCAGGAGGAGTCGAACTCGGCGCCGGACTCGTAGTCCACCCCCAGGTAGTGCAC
>NZ_JBMDXT010000051.1:0-3432 GCF_048594475.1 Nakamurella sp.
GGCCCCGACCGCGCCGGGGAGGTCGACCATGAACGGCGCCGCGGCCGCGACGGGCGGCGCCGTGCTGGTGGCGATGTCCGTCGCGATGCCCAGGGCCCACCCGGACAGCCAGCCCCAGCCCTGGATCGTGGTCCCGCCGACCGCGCTCGCGTCCGCCGGCAGGATGATCGCCCGGGCCCGGTGGAAGTCGGCGACGATCGGCGCCGGGACCGCCCGCTCCAGCAGCCGGCTGTTGCCCGCGACGGCGTCGATCGCCAGCGCCGCGTCGGCGTGCCGGCCGACCCGGCAGGCCAGGAACGACACGGCCCACGCGGCCGCCACCTCGGCCACCCGGTCGTCGCACCGGCGGGCCTGCGTGATCGCCTCGATCAGATGGCCGGCCGCCGCCACCGGCCGGTCGAGCTCGATCATGGCCAGGCCGAGCAGGTTGCGGGCCAGGGCCAGGCCGGAGGCGTCCCCGGTCGCGCGCAGCCCCTCCAGGTTCGCCGTGAGCAGCCGGTCGGCGCCGGTCCAGTCGCGGGCCGCCAGCAGGCTCAGCGCGGTCAGGTTCGCGGCCCGGGCGGCGAGCCGGACGAGCCCGCGGTCGGCCGCGGCGACCTGGGCCATCCGCGACCACTGCAGCGCCAGCCGGTCCTCGGTGCAGCGCACGACCAGCCACCGGAGCAGGGCCCGGCGCATCAGGAACATGCAGGTCCAGTAGGAGTCGCCGTGCTCCTGGGCGGCGCCGAGCGCGTCGGCGATCAGCAGCCCGCACTCCTCGTACTCGCCGGCCAGCAGCAGGCCGAGGACCAGGTGATCGGTCCAGCTCAACCAGGTCGTGGGCCGGTGCCGGTCGATGGCCGCGGGCCGGGCCGCCCGGATGGCCGGTAGGCGCCCCGGGTCGCCGGTCGCCACCGCCAGCCGGGCCCACCAGCCGAGCGCCAGCCGGCGGGTGCGCTCGGACGCGGGGTCGGGGAGCGGATCCCGGCTTCCCGACGGCCCGTCGGGCTCGCCGTCGGCGACCGCGTCGAGGAACGTCCGCAGCCAGCCGATGCCCTCGGTCGGTGACCCGCGCCGGACCCAGTACTCCCCGAGACCCAGGCACAGGGCCAGTCCGCGGGTGGCGTCGCCGTCGGCGGCGCAGGCGACCAGCGACTGCCGGATCGCCGGCAGCTCGACCTCGACCCGGTCCAGCCACGGCTCCTCCTCGACCGAGGGGATGCCGTGCTCGGCCCGGCCGAGCAGCTCCAGGCACCACCGGGTGAGCCGGGCCTGGACCCACGGGCCCTCGCCGGCGGCCCCCAGCAGCTCGGCGGCGAAGGCGCGGGCCACGTCGGACATGGCAAACCGGACGGGGGTGGGATCGGCCGGCGAGGTCACCGGCTCCAGCAGGTGCAGCTCGACCATCTCGGCGATGCCGTCGAGCACCATCTCGCTCTCCTCGCCCGGGTCGGCAGGGCCGCCGGCGTCCGGGACTCCGGCCGGGACCGGGCCGCCGTCGGCGGCGATCGCCTCGGCGGCGTCCAGGCTGAACGAGCCGGGCAGCACGCCCAGCCGGCGGAACAGCACCTGATGGGCCGGGGCGAGCAGCTGATGGCTCCAGGACAGGGTGGCCCGCATCGAGAGCTGGCGGGTGGGCAGGTCGGCCGGCCCCTTGGCCAGCAGGGTGAGCAGCCGCCGGTGGTTCGACGAGTGCATCTGCGCGAGCAGGGCGGTGGGCGACATCATCCGGGTCCGGGCGGCGGCGAGCTCGATCGCCAGCGGGACGCCGTCCAGGGCCCGGCACAGGCTCGCGATCGCCGGCAGCTGCGTCTGCAGGCCCTGTGGATCGGCGCCGACGGCGATCGACCGGGCCAGGAACAGCTCGACGGCCGGCCCGTCCGCGGTGGTCGGCAGCCCGCTCAGGTGCAGCACCCGCTCGTGGCGCAGGCCGAGCCGGCTGCGGCTGGTCACCAGGATCGTCAGGTGCTCCACCGTGCCGCGGATCTCGGCGATCAGATCGCTGATCTGGCCGACCTGCTCCACCGAGTCCAGGACGAGCAGCCGGGGTCCGGCGTCCGGGGTGGCCGGGACGGCGTCGCGCAGCGCCCCGGTGGCCGCGTCGAAGCGGCTGACCAGCAGCGGTCCGCACTCCCGCCGGATGGCCAGCGTGGCGCCCGTCCGGTCGAGATCGGCCAGCGGGACGAAGTGCACCGGCCGGGACTCGCGCCGGGCCACCTCGAGCACCAGCCGGGTCTTGCCCACGCCGCCCTCGCCGGTCACCGTCACCAGGCCGGGAGCCGCCACCATCGCCGTCAGTCGGCCGATCTCGGACTCCCGCCCGATCGGCGCGGCGTCGTCGGCGCGAGCGGGTTCGGCGCGCCCGGAGGCGGGCGGGAACGGGCCGGTGGCCGGTGGCCGGCCCGGGCTCGGCGGGAGCGCGGGCGACCCGGCCGGGGGTGCGGACGGGGGTGCGGACGGGGGTGCGGAGGTGTCCGGAATCGGGCACGCGTCGAGGCTCATCGGTGGGTCGCCGTCCTGATGAATTCGAGATCGAAGTCACTCTTGCCCCGACCGGTCGCAGATTACGAGGCGAATGTCGACAACACAACAAATGAGTGAGCATCGACAGCCCAATGAGGCGGCCATCCGGGCGACCGGGTGGCCGGAGCGTCCCGCGGATGGGGACTGACGGTCACCTGATCGGGGCAGGATGCCGGTCCGGAGCACAATCAGCGACGCCGTCCGCCCGTCGTCGGGGACCGTGGGTGACCGGGTCGGGCCCCGTCGTCCCCGAGCGCGTGATCATCGCCGCCGGCCCGCCGCGCGCACCGCTCTCGGTGGCTCCGGCGGGCCGAGGGCGCGGACGGCCGAATCCGTCGGGATGCTTGACGGATGTCGCTCCGCGGGCCACGCTAGTAACCGACGTCGGCCATATAGCGGGTCGCGTCCTTCGGACTTCACCGTCCACCGGCTCGTAGGTTCGGCGCCCGTCCCGGGCGTTCCTCGTCGGTGTGGGGTCGACTCCGGAGGAGACGTCTGGACAGGCGTGCCCTCCGGTGGTAAGCTACTTGTTTGCGCTGCCCTCTTTGTGCTGCCCGGATTCGTCCGGGGTGCCGCCGGTGTGTTGTCCAGACCGGTCGTACCCCCTCTGACCTGGGCCGATACCGAGAGGCCAGCGACGCACCGACCGTCCACGACCCCCAGCTCTCGATCCGCTCCACCCCTTGGTTCCGGCCGCTCGGCGAACGGCCCGGGACCGAACCAGCACCGGCCCAGCACGACCACCAGCACGAACACCAGCACTGAACACCAGCACCGCCCCAGCACCACGCAGTACAGATGTCCAGGCAGTGTCTGTCCTCGAAAGGACGAATCTTGGCAGTCACCAGCACGTCCAGGTCCACCGCAGGCAGCCTCAACCGGGTTTCCTTCGCCAAGCTCCGCGAACCGCTCGAAGTACCGAACCTCCTC
>NZ_JBMDXT010000510.1:0-2331 GCF_048594475.1 Nakamurella sp.
CGGCCCGCCCGGCGGCGCCCGACCCGTGGGCGCCGGCGAGCACCCGGGGGACGACGGCGGTGGTCGCGCGTCCCTCGACCCCGCAGGTGGTCCCGGGTCAGGCGGGTCCGGCGACCGGAGCGTTCCCGGCGAGCCGGGTGAGCGGCTCGCGGGACGCGTCGCCGGCCCGGCCGTCCGGGTCCGGCGCGGCCCGCTGGCCCGCCTGCTGATCACCGTGCTCGCCGGCCTGCTGCTGACGGTGCTCGTCGCCCAGGTGGGCCAGTGGCTGGGCGACCCCCCGGGCGGCTCCGGACCGGCCGCCGCCGGCGGGCCCGACCCCACCGACTGGGCGCAGGTCGTCACCGAGCTGGACCTGGCGCGCAGCCGGGCGCTCGCCGGCGGCGACCCCGCCCTGCTCGACCAGGTGTACCTGCCCGGCTCGGCCGCCGGGGCGGCCGACGCGGCCACAGTCGCCGGGCTCGCGGACCGCGGGCTGCGGGTGGTCGACGGCCGGCACGACGTGCTCAGCGTCGAGCGGCTGGACGACGAACCGGACGCCGGTCGGCCGGCCGGTGCAGGCGCTCCCGCCGTCCGGTTGGCGGTCGAGGACACCCTGGCCGCGCGCCCGGTGCTGGACGCGACCGGCCGGCAGGTCGGGGCCACCGCCGCCCGGGGCCGGGAACGCCGGATCCTGGTGCTGACCGCGCCCGACGCCGGGTACCGGATCAGCGCCGTCCAACCGGGTTGACGGCATTTCGGGTCGGCCCGCGCGCGTCGTCGACGGCCACTGTCGGACCCCCCTCCTACCGTGGCGACATGCGGCTGCTGCACACCTCCGACTGGCATCTGGGCCGGACCTTCCACGGGCAGAACCTGCTGGCCGACCAGGAGGCGGTGCTGACCGCGCTGGCCGACCTGGCCGTCGAGCATCGGGTCGACGCCGTGCTCATCTCCGGCGACCTGTACGACCGGGCGGTCCCGTCACCGGACGCGGTGCAGGCGGCGTCCCGGATCCTGTCCCGGATCGGCGCGGCCGGCGTGGCCGTCGTCGCGATCGCCGGCAACCACGACTCGGCGCCCCGGTTGGGCGCCTTCACCGACTTCCTGGCGGCCGGTGGGCTGCATCTGGGCACGTCGGCGGACGCCGTCGGGACGCCGGTGGTGCTCGCCGACCGGCACGGTGAGGTGGTCGTGTACCCGGTGCCGTTCCTCGAGCCCGACCTGGTGCGGGCCCGGTGGGAGCTGCCGGCCGGCGCGGGCCACCAGCAGGTGCTGGCCCGCGCGATGGACCGGGTGCGGGCCGACCTGGCCACCCGCGCACCGGGAACCCGGTCGGTCGTGCTCGCCCACGCGTTCGTCGTCGGCGGGCTGGCCGCGGGCTCGGAACGGTCGATCGCGGTCGGCGGGGTGGAGGCGGTCGCGGCCGACGTGTTCGCCGGCATCGACTACGTCGCCCTGGGCCACCTGCACCGCTGCCAGGTGGTCGGCGACCGCATCCGGTACTCCGGGTCGCCGTTGCCGTACTCGTTCACCGAGGCGGACCAGGAGAAGGGCGCCTGGCTGGTCGACCTCGATGCGGACGGCGGGGTGCAGGCGACCCGGCTGGCCCTGCCGGTCGTCCGGCGGATGGTCTCGGTCCGCGGCCGGTTGGCCGAGGTGCTGGGCACCGACCCCGATCTCGCCGACGCCTACCTGGCGGTGGAGCTGACCGACGACGAGCGCCCGGTCGACCCGATGCGCCGGCTGCGCGAGGTGTTCCCGCGGACCCTGGTGGCCACCTGGGTCGGTGACCCGGCCGCGCAGGGGTTCCGGTCCGGCCCCGCCGCGCGTGCGGGTGACGGCGGCGATGGCCGGGCCGGCGGCGATGAGAGCGGGCTGATCCTGGACTTCCTCCGGGCCGCCGGCGGCCGGCCGCCGACCCCGGAGGAGCGGGACCTGGTCGACCGGGCCCTGACCGCGCTGCGGGCGTCGGCATGAGGATCCACCGGCTCGAGCTCACCGCTTTCGGCCCGTTCGCCGGGACCGAGATCATCGACCTGGACGAGGTCGGCGCGGACGGCCTGTTCCTGGTGCACGGGGACACGGGCGCCGGCAAGACGTCGCTGCTGGACGCTATCGCCTACGCGCTGTTCGGCCGCGTGCCCGGGCCCCGCAACGACGCCCGGCGCCTGCGCTGCGACCGGGCGCCGGCGTCGGCCGTCACCGGCGTGCGGCTGGTGGCCACGCTGGGCGGCCGGCGGATCGAGATCGTCCGCCGGCCCGAGTATCTGCGACCCAAGGCGCGGGGCGCCGGCAGCACCCTGCAACGCGGCAAGGTCACGCTGCGCTGGCTCGACCCGGCGCCGCCCGGCG
>NZ_JBMDXT010000511.1:0-3098 GCF_048594475.1 Nakamurella sp.
GTCGGCCGACGGGTCGGGGTCCGTCCAGCCGGTCTGCCGGTCGCCGAACTGCTGCACGGCGGGGGAGGACCCGGTCGCACCGGGCGGGGCCGTGATTCGGGCGGTCACGCGGACCGTCGCCCGCTGCCCGGTGGGCACCGCCGGTCCGGTGAACACCGCCGTCGCCGGGTCGACGGCGGCCGACCAGCCGGGCGGATCGCCGGCGCCGCCGGTGAACTCGACCCCGGTGCCGGCCGAGACGGTGATGCCGGTGGTGGCATCCTCCGGCGCGCAGCTGTGGTCCCAGACCAGGGTGACCGTCGTCGTGCCGTCGCCGTTGGGGGCGGCCGAGTCGACCGCGACGTGCGCCGCCGCCGCCGGCGCGAGCCCGATCAGCGCGGCGGCGGCGGCCGCGGCCACCACTGCGCCGCGGGAAAGCAGGCGTCTCACGGGATGTCCACCTCGATCCGGGCATTGGGCTGCTCGAACTCCGACGTGCGGACCGAGACCGTCACCACCCACCGGCCGGACAGCGGCAGGTCGAGCACGGCCTGGTAGGCCCCCGGTCCGGTGGCCGTCACCGGCCGGGTCAACGGACCCACCGCCGCGGCCGGCATGGTCACCGACACGGTCGGTTCCGAGACCGGCCGGAGCGGATCGCCGGTGGCGTCGGTGACGGTGAACTCCAGCGAGTTGACGCCCGCGGTGCCCGGGGTGAGCCGAGCGGTGAGCGTCCCGGCGCCCAGCGGGACGGTCCGCTCGACCGGAGCGGACGCCGCGCCGGTCCCGCCGGTCCCGGCGGTCCCGGCGGCACCGGCGGTGGGCGTCGCCGTCGGGCTGGCGTTGACCAGCACGCCGGTCACCGCCAGCACGGCGACCAGCAACCCGGCCTCGACGGTCACCGTGCGTCGCAGGCGCCGCCAGCCGGCGGGGCCGGTCGGGTCGGCGGCCACGGCCGGCCGGAGCACGAACCGGTTGTAGCCGGCCGCGGCCACGGCCGCCAGCACCACCGCCAGCTTGACCAGCAGGGCCAGCCCGTAACCCGTGCCGATCAGGGCCGACCAGGATCCGAGGATGCGCCAGGCCAGCAGCGCACCGGTCGCCGCAAGGACGGCGACCAGGCCGGCGGCCAGGGTGGAGAAGCGGGTGAGGGCCTCCGCGGTGTCGGCCACCCGGCTCCGGGGCAGGGTGAGCGTCGACGGGTCGGGGCGGTCTCCCGGCCCCCGGGCGACCCGACGGGGCGGCCGGCCGCGATCCTGGGCGGGCGCCCGCCGGCCGGACCGGGCGGTCGCCCGGATCAGCACGCTCAGCCCCACCAGCCCGCCGAGCCAGACGGCGGCGACGGTCAGGTGCAGCAGATCGGCGGTGAGCACGAGGGCGACCGGACCGTACCCGCGGGTGTGCCCGATCAGCGCGAAGGACCCGACGGCGAGCCCGCACCCGGCCAGGGCGGCCCCGGCACTCGCCGCGGTCCGGTCGGTCACCGCCCACGCGGCCTCCCAGGCCAGCAGCAGCCCGGCGCCGGCGATGACCAGGGCCAGCCCGGCGTCCCGCCCGAGCTGGGCCGTCCAGGTCGTGGGGTCGGCCAACGCGGCCAGCGACTCGAACCGCTGCCGCAGCTCGGTCAGCGGCAGCAGGACGGCGCCGGCCACCAGGCCGCCGCCGGCAGCCCAGGCCGACCAGCGGCGCAGGGTCGCGCGCCCGGCCGGGTCGCCGCGACCGCGCAGGACCAGCACGTCGAACGCGATCAGGCCGGCGGCGCCCAGCACGCCCAGGTAGGTCAACGCCTGCACGATCGCGGTGGCCCAGCCGACGGCGGGATCCGCGGCCGCGGTCGGCACGGCCACCGCGGTGGCGCTGCGCTCGCCGACGGCGAAGGTGAAGCCACCGGTGATCGGGTGGGAGTCGGCCGAGACGACCTGCCACGACACGATCACGGTGCCGGTGCCCAGGGCCGCGGCCGGCGTGGTGACGACCGTGTTGTCGACCGCGCGGGTGGTGCTCGGCAGCTCGGCGCCGGCGGCGTCGAGCAGGCGAACCCCGCCCTCGTCCACGCTCACCGGCTCGTTGAACGTCAGGGTGATCGTGGCCGGCGCGGCCGGCAGCACGACCCCGTCCGCCGGATCGGTGCCGATGAGGGCGGCGTGCGCCCAGGCCGGGGCGGACCCGGTGATCAGCAGACCCAGCGCGGCCGCGGCCACGAGGACGGCCCGGACGGACCATCCCCGCGACCGCGACCCGGTGCGTCGGGTCACGCGCGGCGCGACCGCGCCAGGGCGACCCCACCGACGGCGAGCCCCAGCACACCGGCCACCAGGCCGGCGATCGCCACCCAGCTCGGCGTGCTCGAGTCCGAGCTCGCCGCCGCCGTCGCCACCTCAGCGGTGCTGGTCGGCGCGGCCGTGGCACCACCGCCCGCGGCCGCCGCCGTGGTGGCCGACGTGGTGGTCGCGGCACCGTGGTCGTCGTCGGCGCCGGCCGCGGCGGCGGTCACCGCGAACGCCGGTGCCGGGTGGTCCGGCTCGTCCTGACCCTCGACCGTCGGCTCGATCCAGGCGGTCTCCCCCACCTCGCACGTCTGGATGGTCGGGAAGCTCAGCGTCTGGCCGGCGACGTCGGGGACCTTCAGGGACAGCACGAACGCGTCCCGGTACCCGTCGGGCAACGGCGTCCTGGCGGTGTACACGACCTGGTCGACCCGTTCGGTGATCTGGTTGCCGTGGCTGTCGGTGACGGCCGGGTCCAGCGGCACCATCACCTTCTGCACGTCCCAGTTCGGGTTGACGGTCGGGGTGACGGCGTTGACCTGGGTCGGGATCTTGATGGCGACCTTGGTGGTGGCCGAGCCGTCGCAGCCGTGCGGCACGCCGAAGGTCAGCAGGGCGTACGACCCGGCCGCGGTGGTGTCGGGAGTGACGCTCACGTGGGCGGCGGCGGCCAGGGCGCCGCCGCGCGTCAGGGCGCCGACGCCGGCGACCACGACGGTGGCCCGAGCGGCGGAGCGGAGAAGGGACGAACTCACAACAGGACTCCTGATCGGAAGAGAGGTGGACGGACACGCCCGCGCGGGACCGGGCGGGCGGCGGGGACGGCGGGCGCCGGGCCCGGCGGCCCGCGCC
>NZ_JBMDXT010000512.1:0-3783 GCF_048594475.1 Nakamurella sp.
TCTGCCGGCGCGACAGCCCCCGTTCCGGCCGGCCCAGGGCCAGCCGGTGCGCGCGCACCCCGTCGGCGCCGAACCGGGTCGCCACCTTGTCCGGCGGCAGCGCGGCGAACGCCCCCGCGGTGGTGATGCCGAGCCGGATCAGCAGGTCGGTGAGCGCGACCCGGTCGGGCGGGCCGATCGCCGGGTCCCGGGACAGGTCGGTGATCGGCAGTCCGGCGCAGAAGGCGGCCGACCCGCCGGGCGGGACGATCGCCGTCCGGTGCGCGGCCAGCACGGCCACCTCCAGGTCGTCGGCGATGCCGACGCCGCACTCGACGTCCAGGGCCTCGACCGCGTCCACGATCCGCTCGGCGGCACCGGCCTCCGAGCCGAAGTAGCGGGCCGGCCCGCGCGCCGGGCAGGCCACCACCCCGCTGCGCAGCACCTCCACCCCCGGTGCCAGCTCCTCGACCGCGGCGGCGACCGGCTCGAACATCCGGGCGTCCCGGTCCAGGTCGACCGTCGCGACCAGCAGCTCCGGGCACCGCGCCTGCGCGTCCCGGCGCCGCTGGCCCACCCGGACACCCTCGGCCCGCGCCGCGGCGGTACAGGCCCGCACCCGGTTCGCGTGGAACACCGCGACGGGCTCGGCGGCCGGTCGCTGCGCCTGACGGGCGGCGGCCGCCGCCTGCCAGTCCGGGCACCACAGGACGATGGTGCGGCTCATGGCTGCCGGTTGCGACAGAACACGTCGACGCTGTCCCGCAGGCTGAACGGTTCGCCGTGCTGGTCCGGACGCAAGCTGTCCGGATGGTGTTCCGCGGGGCCGCCGGACGTTTCCGCGGGAACGGCGGGGGGCGCCGGCGCGGCCGGGACCGGAGTGCCGTCGGGCCGGTGAACGTCCCAACGGCCGGGCTCGGGGCCCGGGTGCAGGGTGAACCCGTCCTCGTGCACCGCCCGGTGATGCCGCTGGCACAGCAGGACCAGGTTGCCCAGGTCGGTGGGCCCGCCGTCGGCCCAGTGCGTGACGTGGTGGGCGTCCAGGAACCGCTGCCGCGGGCAGCCGGGGAACCGGCACCCCCCGTCCCGGAACCGCAACGCCCGGCGCAGCGCCGCGGAGATCCTGCGCGTCTTGCGACCCAACGCGAGCGACTCCCCCGGCCGCACCGCCGACGCCACCCAGGCCACCAGCGCCGCGTCACAGGCCAGCCGCCGGGCGGCCGCCGCGGTCAGCCCGGGGCCGTGCTCGAGCCGGCTCGTCGCGTCCGGCCCCGGGTCCTGCTCCCCGACCAGCACCTGCGCGTCGGCGTGCACCACCACCAGGTGCCGGTCGTCGCCGGAGGAATCGACCGGGCCGGCGGCCTGCGCGATCTTCGCCAGGGCGACCAGGGCATCCGGATCGGACGGCAGCTGGGCCGGGTCGGGCGCCCGATCGGGGCAGCCGGTCGGGGCCAGCTCGCCGGTCCGCGCCTGCTCCAGCGCCGCGACCAGCAGCGCCCCCTCCTCGGCGGTCAGCCGGGCGGACAGCACGAACATGCCGTCGTCGTCGTAGAACCAGCGGGCCTTGCGCCGTTCCATCACCGGCCGGTCCACCCGGTCGGCCTTGCGATAGGCGCGGACCACCTTCTCCAACTGGGCCGCGGAGTGCACCTTGGCCTGCTCCATCAGGGTCTGCTCGTCGACCCGGTCCGCGACCCGGGTGACTGCCCGCACCTTCGAGTACGACAACGCGCCCTGCGCGAACGCCTCGTCCACCAGCGGCAGCGTGGTCAGCGCGGTCGCCACCCGCACGTACTCCCGGGCCACTCCGGGGCCGACCGAGCACGACCACGACAGCCAGTGCGCCATGGAGCGCATCCCCCACTGCACCCAGCCCTTGCGGCGGTTGAACTCGGCGACCAGCCGCAACCAGTCCCGCGTCTCCGCGGCCAGCTGCGCCGCCATCGACGTGATGCGCTTCTCCAGGGCGTCAAGCGGTTCGTCAGAAGTATCAACCTTTGGTTGAGGTTGAGGCTCTGGAGCGGGCGCGACCGGCTTCGGGAACCAGACGGTCGGCCCCACGGGCCTGTTCGGCCGGCTCATCCACATCACGGCCAGGTCGGCATCGGTCAGGTCGTCGGCCAGATTCGTCATCGCGTCGCCCCTCTGTTCGGCCCCGTCCCGAACGGGTGTCCACACCATAGAAAGGGGGTCCGACAGTGCCCTGGATGAACGCCCGACATGGACGCCCGAGATGAGCGTGGTCAGGACACCCGGGCCACGGCGGGAACGACGGCCGGCACCGCGACCGGAGCCAGCGGCTCGATCCGCATCGCGCCGTGATCGGCCCGGAGCAGCAGATCCACCCGGGCGCCGGGGCCGGCGGCGCGGCGCCCACCGACCCGCACCGCGAGCTCCCGGTCCCGCAGCCGGCCGTGCCCACGACCCAGGCCGTGCCACCCGATCGGTCGCGCGGTGAGCACCAGATCCGCCCCCGGCCAGGCGCCGAGCACCAGCAGCACGGACCCGCGCTGCCGCAGCCGGCCACCGATCACCCGCTGCCGGGCCGGAGCCGGCCGCACCGCGGGCGGCAGCGCGACCGCGACCAGGTCCACGCCGTCGATCAGGATGGACACCACCTGCAACGCATCGGCCCCGGGGTCGGGAACCAGGGCGACCCGGTTCAGGTCGACGCCCAGCTCGGCGGCCGCGGACAGCCCGAGCTCGGGCATCCCCACCAGCGCCGACCCGCAGCGCGCCGGCCCGGCGAGCCGGGGGTACAGCAGGCTGGTCGCCCCCAGGCCCAGGAGGCTGCCCCCCGACCCCCGGGCCAGGCCGCCGCGCGGCAGCGCCTTCGCCAACGGGGCAGCGACGGGCAGCACGGCCGGGCTATCGAACATGCGTTCGATGCTAGATCGAGGCCACCCAGCGTCGCAACACCTCGGCACCGGCATCGCCGGACTTCTCCGGATGGAACTGGGTCGCCGACAGCGGGCCGTTCTCCACCGCGGCGACGAACCGGTCGCCGCCGTGCTCGGCCCAGGTCACGACCGGCGGAGTGAACGGTTCGGTCACTTCGAGTTCCCAGCGGCGGACCGCGTAGGAGTGCACGAAATAGAACCGGGTCTGCGGGTCCACGCCCGCGAACAGCACCGAACCCGTTCCCGCGGAAACGGTGTTCCAGCCCATGTGCGGCACGATCGGTGCCTGCAGCCGCTCCACCGTGCCCGGCCACTCGCCGACCCCGGCCGTCTCCACGCCGTGCTCGACGCCGCGCTCGAACAGGATCTGCATGCCCACGCAGATGCCCAGCACCGGCCGGTTGCCGGCGACCCGCCGGTCGATGATCCGTTGCCCCCGCACCGCGGTCAGCCCCTGCATGCACGCCTCGTACGCGCCGACCCCGGGCACCACCAGACCGTCCGCGTTCAGCGCCGCGTCGAAATCGGACGTCACCGTCACCGAGGCGCCGGTCCGGCGCAGGGCCCGTTCGGCGGAGGCCAGATTGCCCGACCCGTAGTCGAGCACCACCAGGTCCGTCATGACGCCAGCCACGCGATCCCGCCGACGATGCAGCCCGCCGCGAACACGCCGAGGACGACCGCCGCCGGCACCGACTTGCGCGAGAGCGAGATCACCCCACCGATCAGAAACCCGCCCAGCCCGATCAACACGATCGGGAGCACTGTGGTCACAGCACGCCCTTGGTCGACGGGATGCCGCTGACCCGCGGATCGGGTTCCACCGCCACCCGCAGCGCCCGGGCGATCGCCTTGTACTGGGCCTCGCAGATGTGGTGCGGGTCCCGCCCGTACAGCACCCGGA
>NZ_JBMDXT010000513.1:0-5622 GCF_048594475.1 Nakamurella sp.
TCGCCGTCGGCGATCTGCAGGTCGAGGTCCTTGACGACGGTGTTGGTGCCGTACTTCAGGCTCAGGTGTTCGAGGGTGATCTTCATTGGTCTTCCTCTCCGACACGACGTGTCCATCGTGACGGCTCGGCTGATGCGGGGAAAGGATCCGGACGGGATGAGAGGTCAGGCGACGGAGGTGGCGACCGGTGCGGTGGCCGCCCGGCGGACCGGCCGCCGGCCCGGGGACGAGGTGGGAACGCTGGGCACGTAGACCAGGGCATCGACGATGCGGCGGGAGTTGCGGCGGAACTCCACGACCCGCTGCTCGGACCGGGTGATGGTCACCTGGATCGGGCCGCTGAGGGTGCCGATGCGGTAGGTGGGCCGGGCCGGGGCGAGATCGTGCACCAGGCTGCCCGGGATGGTGGCCCCCGCGGCCAGCGCGACCGCGCTGGTCAGGCCGATCGCCGGATGCGGGGCGCTCATGGAGATCATCCGGGCGTTGAGGTCGGCGTCCTGATCACCGGGGCCGACGACGCCCACCTTGGGCACCGACTGGTCGTCGTCGGGCAGGCCCATGGCCCGGGCGGCGACCCGCCGCAGTGCGGCGAAGAACGGCATCCGGGCGGCGACCGCGGCGCTGTCGTCGGACCCGGTGAGCCCGATCCGGTCGGCCCGGACGAGCGCGACCGGCGCGCCGGCGTCAATCATCGTGACGTCGTACTCCGACCCGTCGATCGTCAGCCGGTCCACCGGACGCCCGGTCGGGAGCAGCGCGCCGTGGGTCGACCAGGTCGCCTCGGTGAAGCCGAGATCGACCGGCACGCCCGGGAACGGCACGCCCCGGACGAGCTGGCCCCCATGGGACGGGGCCGTCGCGCCGGGGGTGGGCACGGTGGCGCGCAGGACCAGTCCGGTCGGCCGGTTCAGCATCGTGAACTCGGTGACGTCCTCGCCGAGCTCCACCAGCTCGTGCTGGACCGCGTACAACGCCAGCGCGGTGGCGCAGTTGCCACAGTTGCTGACCCACTCGACCCGCGGGTGGTCGACGCTGACCTGGGCGAACGAGTAGACGACCGTCGTCGGCGACTCGGCGACGACGAGGTCCTCGACGATGATCGCCTTACTGGTGGTCGACGTCGCGCCACCGATCCCATCGATCTGTCGCAGATCCGGGCTCCCGAACGCCCGCAACAGGAACTCGTCACGGGTGATCGGAAGACCGTCGACCTCACTGGCGCGGAAGATCCAGCACTTGCTCGTCCCTCCTCGCACCCACGACGCGGGGACCGCCAGTTCGGCCGATCCCACCTGGACCTCGGACATCGCCACCTCCTTCGCATGCCGCTGTATCTGTGTGCATTAGATTGGATCCCACTGTATACAGTGGGATGTAGAAGTCAATGGGTGTGTGCCAGGTAACATCGAGGACGGGTTGCGCATCCCGGTCGCGGCCGCTGGATACGCTGGGCCGACCGTGCGATCAGGCCGCCGCCGGGCGCCGATCCCGGTTGAGCGAAAGGGTGTCCCGATGGCCGTTCCGGTGTACGAGCAACTCCGTGCGCTGGTCCTGAGCGACGAGTTCGGACCCGACACGATGCTGGTGGAGACGAACCTGGCCGCCCGGCTGGGCGTCAGCCGGACCCCGATCCGCGAGGCGCTCCGGCGGCTCGAGCAGGACGGCCTGATCGAACGGACGAGCCGAGGCACCCGCGTCGTCGAACGCAGCCCCGAGCAGATCCTGGAGATCTACGAGTTGCGCATCCTGCTGGAGGGCCAGGCGGCGCGGGCGGCGGCCGATCGCGCGACCAGCCTGGACCTGAACCGGCTCCGGGTCATCCACGAGCAGATGCTGGCCGCCGGCCCGGATGCCGACGAGGACCGGGTGCGGCTGAACCGGCTGTTCCACGAGGCGCTGTGGGCCGCGAGCCACAACGGCACCCTGGTCGACGTGATCGACCGGCTCATCGCGCACCTGCACCCGCAGACGACGCTGCGGTTCCCCGGCCGCTGGGAGAGCATCCTGGCCGAGCACGGTGCGCTGCTGGACGCCATCACCGAGCATCGCGCCGAGGACGCAGCCGCGATCGCCACCGAGCACATGACCAAGGCCCGGGAGATCCGGCTTCAGCTCTACGCCGGAACCCTGGGTGACCGGGTGATCGACCGGGGGGCATAGCCGACCTGCCCACCGCGGGTCGGCTCGCCGGGCCGACCTCGGGGGCGTGTCCGGTGACCTCCGGAGGCGGCGGGGCGCCGGCCGGGGCGGCCGCCGCGTCGGACGTCCGGCGCCGACCGGGCGTTGCGCGCCGACCGGCCGGTCAGCGCCCGGCGGGGGGTCGCTCGAACCGCAGCACCGTCGCCTCCCGGGGCAGGTCGTCCCGGCCTCGTCCGGCCGCCGGACCGCTCCCGCCGGCCGGGGCCGGCGGTGCCTGCTCCAGCGGGGCGCGCTCGGCGAGCCGGGGTGGCACCGGGACGCGGGGCTCGCGGTCGCCCGCCCCATCCCCGCCGTCCCGGCGCAGAGTGATGACCACGGTGTCGCCACGGAAGCGGCTCGAGCCGCCGGGCGGCTCCTGCGCGGCGACCACCCACCGGCCCGACATCTGAAGGCTGGCCAGGTCGGCCGGGGGATCGGCGATGACTAGGGTGAATCCGATCAGGTCGGCCTGATGCAGGGCGCCCGCGACGATCGACCCCTCCAGGTCGGGAATGACGATCCGAGCCGGAACCGGCTTCACGGCGGGACTGCGGCGGGAGCGGGCCATGCCAACCTCCGATGATCGGACTCGGTGACCCGACGCTACCGCGGCCGGCCCGCGGTGCACCCGCGCTCGGCTCTGGGCTGAACCCCGTGACCCGCGGGACGGTCCCCGCAGTTGACGCGGGTCCGGCCGCTGCTGTTGACGCGGGTCCGGCCACGGTCGTTGACGCCCGCGCGGATCCGGCCGCCGGTGTGGACGCCTGCGCGGATCATCTCGCCCCGAATGTGACGGGTGGGGCGGGAGTCGACGAGTTGGGCCGCGCCGACGACGATGATCCGCGCGGGGAGGGGGCGGCCCTACGATCGGGGCGGCCCGGCGACGCCGGTGCGGCCCCGGACGGCCGGACGGCCGGATCGACCGGATCGACCGGATCGACCGGATCGTCGGGTGGGCCGGATCGGCCGGATCGGTGTGACGGGCCGGTGTGAGTCGGAGAGGGAGGTCAGGCGTGCGCGGCGCCCTGGAACGGTTCGTGGCGTCGTCGTGGGCGCCCTGGGCGCTGCTGGCCCTGACCCTCGTGCTGCATGTGCTGGCCACGCTGGCCGGGACCGACGCGTTCGCGATGGTCGACCTGAAGGTGTACGTGGAGGGCGCGCAGCACCTGTTCGACGGCACCCTGTACGACTTCTTCTCCGAGCCGCTGCACCTGCCGTTCACCTACCCGACGTTCTCGGCCGTGATCTTCACTCCGATGACCTGGCTGCCGTGGACGGTGCTCCGCGTGCTCTGGCAGGCCGCGTCGTTCGGGGCGATCGCGGTGATCGCGTACTGCACCCTGCGACTGCTCGGCCGGGCCGGCCCGGCTGCGCCGCACCCCCTGGCCAACCTGCGCGGGATCGTCGTGACGATCACCGCGCTGGGGCTCTGGCTGGAACCGGTGCGCACCACCTTCAACTACGGGCAGATCAACCTCTTCCTCTGCGCCCTGCTGCTGGCCGGCGCCGTGGCGAGCAAGGAGTGGCTGGCCGGCGCCTCGGTCGGGCTGGCCGCCGGGATCAAACTGACCCCCGCCATCACCGGGCTGTACTACCTGCTGCAGCGTCGGTGGTCGGCGGTGGTCTGGGCGATCGTGTTCTTCGCCGGGACGGTCGCGTTCGGCGCGGTGCTGGTCCCGGCCGAGACCGTCCGCTTCTTCACCAAGCTGATGTTCGACCCGGGTCGCACCGGTCCGGTCTGGTCGGCCATCAACCAGTCGCTGCGCGGGGCCATCGCCCGACTGGCCGGCCAGGATCTGACCGCGCTGTGGCTGGTGGCCGCCGCGCTGGCTGCGGTCCTGGGGGTGTGGGCGGCGTGGGCGTGCCTGCGGGTGGGCGATCGCACCGCCGGCTTCCTGGCCGTGCAGGTCACCGGGCTGCTCATCTCGCCGATCTCCTGGTCGCACCACTGGGTCTGGGTGCTGCCGTTGCTGCTGTGGTGCCTGTTCGGTCCGCGGCGACGGCGGCCGGCGGTGCGGGTGCTGGCCGCCGCCTGGTTCCTCGCCACCTGCAGCTACGTCGTCAGCCTGCTCATCGCCCAGCAGTACATCGACCAGCCGGCGTCCCGGCCCGGCTGGCAGTCGGCGCTGGGCACCGTCTACCCCCTGCTGGGCGTCATCACTCTGGGGGTTCTCGGCGTCCTCGCGTTCCGGGCCGTTGGGCCGATTGGGGCAAGTTCGGCCGACTCGGTCACCCCATCGGAGGACGGTCGGTCCGGCCGAAGCTGAGCGGGCTCTACGCTGCGCATGACCGGGAACCCGGCGCGCAGGTCCCTCTGAGAGCGCTCCCAGTCATCGCCGTCGGGGCTCTGTTCGGCCGGGGTCGTCGATCTGAAGGGGTGGTCGACGCACCCGGCCGGCCACGGCGCGCCGGTCGGCGCGGTGTCGGCGCCGTTCTGATGCCGACTCGGTGTTGTCTGGGTCCCGGCTCGGGCCCGTCCCTTTGCCGTCGGGCGCCGGCTCGGTCCCGTTCGGGATGCGGTCGGCCCCGCGCGACGCGGCCCGTAGGGTGTCCCGTCGTGGCGATTCCGCTCCGGGCAACCATGCTGCTCGACTCCCCGGTGGACACCGTGCGACGGGTTCTGGTCCGCTCCGACGTGTGGACCCGCACGGCCCGCGCCCTGGGCCGGACCGCCGACCTCGACGCCCGCGTCCCCGATCCCGCCCGGTCCCCGTTCGCCCCGCTCCGCGACGGCGACCGGCTCGAGATCCGGCCGGCGGGCCGCGCCCGCGGCCTGGTGCTGACCGTCCGGACGGGCCCCGCCGATCCGGTCGGTCCCGCCGGCCCGGTGCCGGTGCCCCCGATGCTCGACCTGACCACCCCGGTCGGACCGGTCGGGCGCGGGCGGATCCGGGTGTTCGTCGCCGCCACCCCGGCCGGCACCCTGGTCACCGTCGAGACCGAGCTCGAGGCCGCGGGGCGTCGCGCGAGGTTCCTGGCCGCCTGGCCCGGCGTGCGGCGCCGGGTGCTGCGGGCCGAGCAGACGCTGCTGGGGATCGTGGCGCTGGCCGCCGACGAGGTCTCCGTCGTGGTGGCCGGCGCCGTCGTGCACGACGACCGGCTGCTGGTCGCCCGCCGGACCCGGCCCGCCGCCCTGGCCGGACGGTGGGAGCTGCCCGGGGGCAAGGCCGATCCGGGCGAGTCCGAGACCGCGGCGCTGCGGCGGGAACTGGCCGAGGAACTCGGGCTCGCGGTCGACGTGGGGGAGCGCATCGGCCCCGACATCGAGCTGGGCGACCGCCTGGTCCTGCGCTGCCGGCTGGCCCGGCCGACCGACCCGGGGGCACCCCTGCGGGCGTCAGAGCACTACCTGTTGCGCTGGTTGCCGGCCGCCGATCTGGACGGGCTGCACTGGATCGACGCCGACCGCGCGCTCATGCCGCAGCTGCGGGCCGCGCTCGACTC
>NZ_JBMDXT010000514.1:0-18607 GCF_048594475.1 Nakamurella sp.
CACGGACGTAGGTTCGCGGTACACGAGGAAGGAGGTGGTCCTGAGTTGAGTATTTCTCGGACACGTGAGGTGGCTGGCCGCTAGGCCGCACCGACCGAAAGGACCCTCCAGTCCTCGACGAGGAGCTGCGGTCCAGCAATCCACGGACAGTCACCCGACCCCCGGTGCCGCCGACCCCGTCCAGTCGGCCCCTCGCCCCCGATGGCGAGGGCAACGGCCCGGGGGTTGTCCGTGTCCGGGCCCGCCCCGGGTGCGGGCCGGCCGATCCCGTCGGGGACCCATCGGGCTCCAGGGTGGCGGGCCGCCCGCCCGGGCAATGTCCGGGACGGACGAGCCCGATCGGTCAGAAGGCCCCTAGAGACCGCGTTCCACCGGCAGGATGCCGCGATCCACTGCCTTGACCAGGGCGGCGTGATCGGCTTCGGTCTGGTCGGCGTAGAGCCGGGCGAACCGGGCCATCGCGTGATCCAGCTTGTCCGACTTGCCGCAGTAGCCGGCGATCATCGACGCGCCGGAGGTCCGGGCGTGCCCCTTTGCCAGCAGGTGGCCCACGATGCCGGCGTAGTCGGCCAGCGCCGACCCGTCGATCGAATCCAGCGCCACCGTGCCCTTCATGTTCCGGAACTGGCGCACGTAGTACTGCCGGCCGTCGGCCTCGGCCCAGCCCAGCAGCGGGTCGCTCACGGTCTGCAGGGCCTGCTGGTACTCCACCACCCGCTGGCCCTGGTGCGCGTGCCAGGCCGACTCGCCGTGCACGTACTTGGCCAGCACCGACCGCCGGGCCTGCTTGAGCTGCAGGAACACCACGTCGTCCGGGCTGCTGCCCTCCAGCAGGACCACGTAGGCGCGCAGGCCGACGCTGCCGACGCCGACCACCTTGTGGGCGATGTCGACGATCGTGTAACCGCCCAGGGCGCGCCGCCAGTGCGGGGCCAGGGTCTGCAGGTACCCGTCCAATCCGGCCGAGAGGACGTCGTGATCGCGCTCGCTGACCCGGGTGATCAGCGGGGGCTCCTCGACGATCCGCCGCCGGCCCTGTTCGGTGTGGGTGAACCGGGGCAGCGCGCGGTCGCTGGTGCGGTGCCGGGCCCGGGCCACCGCGCGCCGGATCTCCTGCCGCAGCGACTCGTGCGAGGTGGTGCTGTGCAGGTGGTCCACGTCGATGCGCTGGTAGGAGCGGGCCAGCAGGGGAGTGTCGGCCAGCTCCCGCACCTCCCGGCGGTAGGCCGCCGTGCACTGGATCGCGGCCGATTCGCAGTCCGCCTCGGACGCGCCGTTCTGCCGCCCGGCCACCCAGATGCTGGCGACGAGCCGGCGCAGATCCCATTCCCAGCCGCCGGGGTGGGCCTCGTCGAAGTCGTTGAGGTCCATCACCAGGTCGCGCTCGGGGGAGGCGTAGAAGCCGAAGTTGCCCAGGTGCGCGTCGCCGCAGATGACCGGGGTGATGCCGGTGGAGGGAAGCCGGGCGACGTCCTCGGCCATCACGATCGCGGTGCCCCGCAGGAATCCGTAGGGGCTGCCGATCATCCGGCCCACCCGCACCGGGATCAACCAGTCGAGCCGGCCCTCGTGCGAATCCATGATCAGCTGCACCGGATCGGGGCGGCCCAGCGGCGGCGCCCAGTCGCCCAGCGACTGCCGGGACACCTTGTCCCGCAGGTCACGACCCATCCGGAAGCGGTCGGCCCGGGCGGTCGGCCGCTTGGACAGCGAGGCGAACGACTCGCTGTCCGCGGAGGCCAGGACGACGTGCCCGCGAGATTTGTTGCGCCCGATCACACGCGGACCCTAACGCCACCGGGCGCGGTGCGCGCGGACGCCTCCCCGCCCGCTTCCACCCCACCCTCCCCGCGCGGATCAACAAGCCCGGCGCGGACGACATCGGCGACCCGTGTCCCACCGGTCACATCCGGGGTGACTCGATCCGCGCAGCAGTCCACAACAGTGCCCCCGAACGGGGACCCGGAGCGGATCGGAATCAGCGGGAACGCCGGATCAGGTCCCGCGGGCGCCGAGGCTCGATCTCGGTCCCCGGGCCGAGTTCGGTGTCGGCGGCAATGCGCCGGTGCGACCCGACCAGCACCGGACGCACCGCGTTGACCGCGCCGAGCCGGGCGCGCCGGCCGACGACGCTGCCTTCGGCGATCACCGACCGCGCCACGGTGGCCCCGGACCGGACCACCACGTCGTCCATCAGCACGCTGTGCCGCACCTCGGCCCCCCGCTCGACGACGACGCCCGGCCCCAGGACCGAGTTGACCACCACGCCGGCGACGACCGCGCCGGGCGACAGCGCGGCCCGGTCCAGCGAGGCCGTGCGCCGCACGAGGGCCGGCCCCCGCACCGGCATCGAGGTCAGGATCGGCCAGTCCGGGTCGTCCAACCGCAGCGGCGGGCGATCGCGCAGCAGTTCCAGTTGCCCGTCCAGGTAGGCGGTGGGGGTGCCCAGGTCCCGCCAGTGGCCGTCGTGCCGGACCTCGGCGACGACGCCCCCGGCGACCAGCCGGGGGAGCAGCCGCTCGCCGTAGTCGCCCAGTTCGCCGTCCCGGTGCAGGTCGCGCAGCTGCTCGGCCAGGACGTCCGGTCGATAGGCGAACACCTCGGTGCCGACACAGCGTCCCGACGGTCGGTCCGGTTTGTAGTCGACCGCCCGCACCCGGCCGTCCGCGGCCTGCACGACGAGGTAGCGGGAGACGTCGGTGCCGGGCGGCATGACGGTGGTCACCACCGTCGCGTCGGCGGCCGCGTCCAGGTGCGTGGCGATGACGGTGCGCAGGTCCAGGGTGAGCAGGTGGTCGGCGCTGCAGACCAGCAGCACGTCGGGGGCGAAGGCGTCGATGACCGGCCAGTTGCGGATCAGGGCGTCGGCATTGCCCGACGCGAAGCCGTCCTCCGGCGGGCCCTCGAAGGGAGCGAGGATCCGGAAGCCGCCGCGGGTGCGGTCCAGGTCCCACGGCCGCCCGCCGGCCAGGTGCTCGGCGAGCAGGTGGGGCTCGTACTGCTGCAGGACCCAGACGTCGGCCAGCCCGCTGTGCGTCGCGTTCGACAGCGCGATGTCGATGAGCCGGTAGGTGCCGCCGACGGGCAGGGACGGCTTGGCCCGGCCCGTCGTGAGCGGCCCCAGCCGCGAACCGCGACCGCCGGCCAGGACCACCACCAGGACGCGCACACGGCTCATTCCCTGAGTCTTCCCCGGGTGCGTGCCGACCACGCGGAGTTTCGCCGGGCAAACAACGGGTACCTCGTCTTTCGGTGCGACCGGGCGCCGGTGCACACTCTGTGCGACGGCTGTGGGCCGCCCCACCGGCGTCTGTGCTGTGGACTGCTCCGAACGGGTGAATTTCGGGGAGTGACCCTGCCCGGCTCTCCGGGCCGGACCGGCCGCGGGTGCACCCCGGTTCAGCAGCGCAAACGGGCCGCGACGGTTGGTCGGGTCGATCGTTACCATTCCGTTATGTCCAGATCGGTGCCCTGGACATTCCCGGACCGGTCCGTATCGTCTGTCTGGGCCGGGTTTTCGACCGGCAACCACGTCCACAACCCTCCGGGCCAACGCGCCGAGTGCTGTCCGCTCCGGCCCGGAGACCGTCATCGCAGAAAGGCTAGGACAGCAGCGGGGAAACCAACTTCGGGAGCCGCACGGCTTCCTTGGGGTGAATCCGGCACCGTTTCGGCGGGCCGGACGGGCGATCCCCTGCACCCATTCGCCGGCCGCATCGCGGCGGCCCTGGGTCGCGCCCGAACCCGACAGCTCACCTCGCAGGCGTAGCTAGGGGAAACAACCACATGACGCGTCGTACTGTCGCACGCCATCGCAAGCCCACCAAGGCTCGCACCCTCGCCCTCCGGGGCGCCACCGTCGGCGTCGTCGCCGGCGCCGCCGCCCTCGGCCTGGGCGCCGGAACCGCCTCCGCCGCGCCGGATTCGACCTGGGACTCCGTCGCGCAGTGCGAGAGCAGCGGCAACTGGTCGATCAACACCGGCAACGGGTACTACGGCGGCCTGCAGTTCTCCCAGTCGACCTGGAACGCCTACGGCGGCCAGGACTATGCCGCCCGGGCCGACCTGGCCACTCGTGAGCAGCAGATCGCGGTCGCCGAGAAGACCCTGGCCGGCCAGGGCTGGGGCGCCTGGGCCTGCGCGTACGCGGGCGGGGGCGAAGGCCCGACCCAGCGTTCGGTGAGCGGCTCGTCCTCGTCGTCCTCGGATTCGTCGTCCTCGTCCTCGGATTCGTCCTCGTCGTCCTCGTCGTCCTCCAACCAGGACAGCAGCAGCTCGCAGGCCTCGCGCGGCAGCCGCAGCACCGACAACGACAGCGAGCAGTCGAGCCCCCGCGGCAGCCGGTCCTGGAACCAGGACGCCGCCGACACCAGCTCGTCGTCCTCCTCGGTCAGCTCGGGCAGCGCCGCCGACGGCACCTACACCGTGGTGTCGGGCGACACCCTCTACAAGATCGCCGCGGCGAACGGGGTGTCCGGTGGCTGGGAGGCCGTCTACCAGGCCAACTCCGACATCATCCCGGACCCCGATCTGATCTACCCGGGCCAGGTCATCCGCATTCCGTGACCTGACGCATCCGGGTCCGCCCGGGGTCGATCCACAGCGCGATCGGCCCCGGCCGGACACCCCTGCGAGCCCGGTAGCATCCGGACGTGGGGGGACGCCGGATTGCCGTGACCGCGGCCGGCACGGCGGTCCTGCTCGCCGCCCTCGACGCCTACGTCGTCGTGGGCCTGCTGGTCGACATGGTGCTCGACCTGGGTATTCCGGTGAACCGCCTGGAGCGGGCCACCCCGATCGTCACCGGCTTCCTCCTGGGCTACGTCGCGGCCATGCCGCTGCTGGGCCAGGTGTCCGACCGGTTCGGTCGCCGGCGGGTGCTCCAGCTGTGTCTGCTCGGCTTCGCCGCCGGGTCGGCGATCACCGCAGCTGCCGGGTCCGTCCCGCTGCTGATCGCCGGGCGGGTGGTGCAGGGCGTGGCCGGGGGCGCCCTGCTCCCCGTCACCATGGCCCTGGTCGCCGACCTCTGGCCGGAGCCGCGCCGGGCCGGCGCCCTGGGCGCGGTCGGCGCCGCGCAGGAGATCGGCAGCGTGCTCGGCACGCTGTACGGGGTGGCGGTCGCCGGCCTGTTCGCGTCCTGGCCGTTCTTCGCCGAGCTCCAGCCGGACGGCTGGCGCTGGGTCTTCTGGCTCAACGTGCCGCTGGCGGCCCTGGCCATGCTCGTCGTGCAGCGCACCGTGCCCGCCGGCGTCCGCACGCCCGGTGCCGGGGTGGACGTCGTCGGCGGCGGTCTGCTCGCGCTGGCGCTCGGCCTGCTGGTCGTCGCGCTCTACAACCCCGATCCGGCCCGCGCGGTGCTGCCCCCGTGGGGTTGGCCCGGCCTGGCCGGCGCGGCGGCGGCGCTCGCCGCCGTCGTGCTCTGGGAACGCCGCGCAAGGATCCGGCTGCTCGACCCGGCCGGGGTGCGGTTCCGGCCCTACCTGCTCGCCCTGGGCGTCAGTGCCGTCTCCGGTGCGGCGCTGATGGTCACCCTCGTCGACGTCGAGCTGTTCGCCCGGACCCTGCTCGGGTTCGATGCCACGCAGGCCGCCCGGCTCGTGGCCCGGTTCCTGCTGGCCCTGCCCGTCGGCGCGGTCGCCGGCGGTCTGTTGACCCGCCGCATCGCCGAACGATGGGTGGCCGCCGCCGGTCTGCTGTTCGCCGCGGTCGGGTTCCTGCGCCTGGGGCGATGGACGGCAGCCGTCCCGGAGGCGGTCTACCCGCTGGGGTTACCCGTTCTGGACACCGACCTGGCCGTCGTCGGTCTCGGTCTCGGCCTGGTCATCGCCCCGCTGTCGGCGGTCGCGCTCCGGGTGGTGCCCGGGCGGTCCCACGGCGTCGCCGCGGCCGGGGTCGTGGTCGCCCGGATGACCGGGATGCTGGTCGGGCTGGCCGCCCTGACCGCGTTCGGCCTCTGGCGGTTCGGCCGCCTGACCGCCGGCCTGGTGCCGCCGCTGCCGTTCGGGCTGTCCGGCGAGCAGTTCGACCGGCGGCTCGCCGCCTACACCCAGGGGTTCCTGGACGCCCTGGAGCGCGAGTACCAGGAGATCTTCCTGGTCACCGCGGGGCTCTGCCTGGTCGGGGCGGCGCTGGCGCTCCTGCTGCCCCGCCCCGACCGGGCGGCCACGGTGCCGTCGGGTGATTCGGCTCCGTCGGGCGATCCGGCTCCGTCGGGCGATCCGACACCGTCGGGCGATGCGACACCGTCGGGCGATTCGGCTCCGTCGGGCGATGCGGCACCGTCGGGCGATCCGGCTCCGTCAGGCGATCCGGCGTAGCCGGGTGATCGTCAGGCCCGGATCGGCCACCAGGTCGCCGAGCCGGCCGGCGAAGTCCACCAGGTGCGGTGCGGCCAGGTGCTGGTCGAGAAGCTCGCCGCTCTCCCAGTTCTCGTACAGATAGAACAGGTCGGGGTCGTCCGTGCCCTGGTGCAGGTCGTAGTTGACGAAACCCTGTTCCGCGCTGGTCGGCCCGACCAGGGCGGTGAGCGCGTCCTGCAGCTCCTGCCGCTTGCCCGGCTTGGCCCGCATGTGGGCGATGACGGTGAGCAGTCCGGGATTGTCGTCCGTCGGGGTGGTCATCGTTGACTCCTTGGGTCGTCGTGTTCGCCGGCCGGCGGCCGTGCCGAATTGTGGCCCAGCATCGACGGGAGCGCTAGATTGCCCCGCATGACGCAGGCATCCGCCGCCCGTCGGGAGATCGCGACGGCCATGGCCGCCGCCGCGCAGGCCTGGCTGGACACGCTCGACGACGAGCAGCGCGCGATCGGCGTCGGCCACGCACCGGCCGACGACGCCACCGACGCCGAGCGTCGACGCTGGTTCTACACGCCGACCGACCACGGCGGCCTGACCGTGCACCAGCAGCGACCCGACCAGCACCGCGCGGTGATGCGCCTGATCTCCACCGGCCTGTCCACCCCGGCGTACGTCACGGTCGCCACGATCATGGGCCTGGAGAACGTGCTCGACCAGCTCGAGGGGTTCGTCACCCGGTTCGACCGGGTGCGTGGGCGCGATCCCGGCCTGTACTACCTGCGGGTCTTCGGGGAGCCGGGCGGCTCCCGGCCGTGGGGCTGGCGGTTCGGCGGGCATCACGTCTCGCTCAACAATCTGGTCGTGGACGGCGCGCTGGTGGCGTCGACACCACTGTTCCTGGGGGCCGACCCGGCGGCGTCGCCGCTGCTCGGGGGCGCGGTCAACCGCCCGCTCGGCCGGGTCGAGGACCTCGGCCGGGATCTGGTCCGGTCGCTGCACGGCGACGTCCGGCGGCGGGCCATCCTGCTGCCCCGGGCGCCGGCCGACCTGGTCGCCGCCAACCGGACCGTCGTCGCCGACGGCGACCGCACCATCCCGCTGGTCGGCATCTGGCGGGACGAACGGTTCCCGGACCCGGCGGAACAGGCCAAGCTGCAGGCATTGTCGGACCGGTTCGACGAGAACGCCGGCCTCTCCGACGCCGACCACGAGATCGTGTCGTACACGGTGGCCCCCAAGGGGGTCGCGGCGGCCGAATTCGACGGCGACCAGCGGGCGCTGCTCGGTGCCCTGCTGGAGACCTACTTCGGTCGGGTACCGGCCGCGGTCTCGCCGGCGGAGCGGTACCTGGACGACGCGGTGCTCGACCAGGTGCACTTCGCCTGGGCCGGCCCGACGGACCAGGGCCGGCCGCACTACTACCGGATCCAGGGTCCCGATCTGCTGATCGAATGGGACAACACGCAGCGCGATGCCAACCACGCCCACTCGGTCTGGCGGGATCCGGGCCGGGACTTCGGCATGGACGTGCTGGCCGCCCACCGGGCGGCGCACCGGCACTGAAGGCGCCGGTGCCGGTCGAGCGGCGCCGATCAGCGACCCGGCACGAGGACGGCGGCGCCGGTAACCCGGTCGGCGGCCAGGTCGGCCAGCGCGCGGTCGGCCGCCGTCAACGGGTAGGGCGTCGTCGTCACCCGCAGGCGGTACCGGCCGGCGAGCGCCAGGAACTCCCGGCCATCGGCCCGGGTGTTCGCGGTCACGCTGCGCACCTCGCGTTCGTAGAACAGTTCGGTCTCGTAGTGCAGCACCGGGACGTCGGAGAGGTGGATGCCGGCGATGGCGAGCACCCCGCCCCGGTCCAGGGCGCGCAGGGCGGCCGGTACCAGCTCCCCGGCCGGCGTGAAGTTGATGGCGGCGTCGAGCTTCTCGGGCGGCTCGTCGGCGGCCGCGCCCACCCATTCGGCACCGAGCGAGCCGGCCAGATCGCGGGCCGCGGCGGACCGGGTCATCACGAACACCCGGGCGTCCAGCGCCGCGATCGCCAGTTGCGCGGTCAGGTGGGCGCTGGCGCCGAATCCGTAGATGCCCAGCCGGCCGCCGGGCGGCAGCGCGCTGCGGCGCAGCGCGCGGTAGCCGATGATGCCGGCGCACAGCAGCGGTGCCAGGTCGGTGTCGGCGTAACCGTCCGGCAGCGGGTAGGCGAAATCGGCCGGCACCGTGGCGAACTCGGCGTAGCCGCCGTCGGCGTCCCAGCCGGTGTACGCCGACCGCGGGCAGAGGTTCTCGGCGCCCCGCCGGCAGTACCGGCAGTCCCCGCAGGTGTGTCGCAGCCACGCGATGCCCACCCGGTCGCCGATCCGCGCGCCCCGATCGTCGCCCACCCCGCCGCCGGAGGCCACCACCTCACCGACGACCTCATGGCCGGGCACGACGCGGGGCCGGTGGACCGGCAGGTCCTGCTCGGCGACGTGCAGGTCGGTGCGGCAGACCCCGCAGGCCAGCACCCGTACGAGCAGCTCGCCCGGCCCGGGTTCGGGCACGGGCACCCGAGCCGCCCGTAGGGGCCGGCCGGCGATCGGACCGGGGGCGGCGACCTGCCAGGCCGTCATCGACGCGGGCGCGGTGGTCACCCTCCCAGGATGGACCTGTTCCTAGGATGGTCGGGTGGACACCTGGATCTGGATCGGTCTCGTGACGCTGGCCGTCGTCACCATCCCGTTCCTGGCGATCCGCCGGTCCGCCCGCAACCGGGTCGACCCGACGACCCTGAGCATCGACTCCGATCTGGCCCACCGGGTGCGGGTGCTGTGCCGTCAGGACCAGAAGGTGCAGGCGGTCAAGGAACTGCGCGACGCCACCGGGCTGGGCGTCCGTGACGCCCTGACGATCGTCGAGAAGCTCGCCGCCAGCGATCCGCGCGCGCGGGGCTGAGGCGCGGTCGGGCTTCGGGGTCCGGGTTTCGGGGTCCGGGCGAGCCGGGCTCAGGCGGTGGCACCGACCGCGGCCAGGATCTCCCGGTCCCGGCACGCCGCGCCGAAGGCCTCGATGCGCCGGCGGATCTCCCGGCCGAGCAGCCACTGACCGATCGGCTCGGCGACGCGGCGCACGGCGGCGGGCCGGATCGAGTAGGTGTACTTCCAGACCGCCCGGGTGCCCTTCGGGTGCACCTCGAAACGCCAACCGCCGCCGAACCGGGCGAAGAACCACGGCCCGTCGACCATCGTCATGCCCACGCTCGTGGGCGGCCGGTAGGACACGTACTCGCTGGTCATCGCCGGGCCGAGCCGGGCCAGCGTCCGCGTCCGGACCCCCTTGCCCGGCTCGGTCGCGCCGTCCAGGAAGTACTGGCGCCGGATGAACGGGTCCCAGGACAGGCGCAGCGATCCGGTCGTCTGGGACACCGCGAAGGCCACCGCCGGCGGTACCGGCACGACGACCTCGGCGCTGACCTGCGGCATGGGCACCACGGTAACGTGCCTCCCGTGCGCATCTCCGTCTCCGCCGACGAGGACACCGGCGTCGCCCGCGTCGTCCTGGACGAGCTGCGGGCCCGGGGCCACGAGACCATCGGGCACGGTGCGCTGGCCGCGGGGGAGCGGGCGGACTGGGCGTGGGCGACGGAGGCGACCGCCCGGGACGTCGCGTCCGGCCGCGCCGACGCCGGCGTCGTCTGCTGCTGGACCGGCACCGGGGCGAGCATCGCCGCCAACAAGGTGCCCGGCGTGCGCGCCGCGCTGTGCTGGGACGCGCCGACCGCCGCCGGCGCCCGGACCTGGAACGACGCCAACGTGCTCGCCCTGTCGCTGCGGTGGACGTCCCGAGCCGTGCTCACCGAGATCCTCGACGCCTGGTTCGGTGCCGAGGTGTCGGCCGACGCGGGGGACCGGGCCAACGTCGATCACCTCGACCGGATCGGCCCGTCCGACCGGGCCACGCCGGGCCGCCCGGGTGTGGCACCGTGACCCGGTGACCAGTACCGCCCCGTCCGGGCCGCCCCCCGCCATCACGCCGCTGGGCTACAGCCACGTCCGGCTGACCGTCACGGACATCGGACGCAGCAAGGCGTTCTACCGGTGGCTCTTCGACATCGAACCCGCCCGCGACTTCACCGATCAGGCCGGCGATCCCACCGTCCGCGACGATCCGCAGCGGATCTATGGCGGGTGCTCCTTCCGGTTCGGCGACCAGATCCTGGGACTTCGACCGGTGGCCCCGCCCACCGACCGATTCGACCCGGATCGGGTCGGGCTGGATCACGTGAGCTTCGCCGTCGGCTCGGTGCAGGACCTGCGCGACGCCGCCGCCCGGCTGACCGCGGCCGGGGTCACCCACGGCGGCGTGGTCGACCTGCCCGCCTTCGGGGTCGTCATCCTGTCCGTCCAGGATCCCGACGACATCAATCTGGAGTTCGCGGCGCCGCGGCCCGCCTGATGGCACCCCGGCAGGAATCTCGGTCCATCGGCTGTCGATCCGGCCCGGCGGCTGCGTCAACGGGGCAGCGGGCGGGACCATCCGGCCGCCGCGGGTCGCGATCGACCCACCGGACAGCGACACGAGGGGACCCCCGATGGAGTACATGGTGCTGATCTACCGCGACGAGGCGGACGCGCCCGAGTACGGCTCGACCGCGTGGGAGCAGATGATGGCCGGCTTCCTGGCCTTCAACCAGCGGCTGATCGACGGGGGGGCACTGGATCGCCGGCGGCGGCCTGCAGACCACGGCGTCGGCGACGACGGTCCGGCTCGCCCGAGGGGCGGCGCCGACGATCCTGGACGGGCCGTACGCCGAGACCAAGGAACAGCTCGGCGGCTTCTACCTCGTCCGCGCGCAGACCCTGGACGAGGTGCTCGACCTGGCCCGGGGGCTGCCCGTCGACGGCGCGATCGAGGTGCGGCCGCTCACCTTCCGGCCGACCGGTGACTGACGGTCCATCGGCCGGACGCGGGGCCGTCGATACGGCGGTCACCGCGCTGGCGCGGGGCGAGGGCACCCGGATGGTGGCCGTCCTCGCCCGGCGGTTCGGCGATCTCGACCTGGCCGACGAGGCCGTGCAGGACGCCCTGGTCGAGGCGCTGAACAGCTGGCCGGCGACGGGGATTCCGGCCAATCCGCCCGGGTGGCTGCGGACCGTGGCCACCCGCCGGGCGATCGACCGGATCCGCCGGGCCGGGACGGCGCACCGTCGAACCCTGGCCATGGCGCCGGATCTCGTGCCGGGCCCGGCCGTCGACCCGGACGTCGACCCGAACGGCGGGGAGCCGGCGCTGATGATCGACGACAGCGAGATCCGGGACCAGCAGCTGCGATTGATCCTGCTGTGCTGCCATCCCGCGCTCCATCCCGACGCGCAGGTCGCGCTGACCCTGCGGCTGGTGGGCGGCCTGACCACCACGGAGATCGCGGCTGCCTTCCTGCAGCCGGAGGCGACCGTCGCCCAGCGGATCGTCCGGGCCAAGCGCAAGATCCGGGACGCGCGCATCCCGCTTCGCCTGCCCGCCGACCCGAGCGAGCGGATCGGGGTGGTGCTCACCGTGCTGTACCTGGTGTTCAACGAGGGCTACCTCTCCAGGGGCGGCGCCCCCGGGCCGCGCGCCGTCCTGATGGACGAGGCCGTCCGGCTCACCGAACTGGTGATCACGCTGGCCCCGCAGGATCCGGAGGCGCGCGGCCTGCTCGCCCTGGAGCTGTTCCACCGGGCCCGCACGGCCGCTCGCTTCGACCCCGCCGGCGACCTCGTTCTGCTCGACGACCAGGACCGGTCGGCCTGGGATCTGGCGATGATCGTCCGGGCGAACCGGGTGCTGGGCACCGCGCTGGCCCGCCGCCGGCCCGGGGTGTTCCAGCTCCAGGCGCTGATCATGGCCCAGCACGCGAACGCCCGCACCGCCGGCGAGACCGACTGGCCGGCGATCGCGACCTTGTACGGGCAGCTGGCCGCGATGACCGGCTCGCCGGTGGTGGAACTGAACCACGCGGTCGCGGTCGGCCTGGCCGACGGTCCGGAGGCCGGGCTGCGCCGGCTGGCCGGGATCGAGGGGCTGTCCGGCTACCACCTGCTGCCGGCGGCGCGGGCGGAGCTGCTGCTGCGGGCCGGGCGACCCGTGCAGGCCGCGGCGGAGTTCGACCGGGCCCTGCAGCTGGCGCCGGGGGAGCCGGAACGGCGGCATCTGCAACGGCGCCGGGCGTCGGCGGGGCCGGCCGGGCCCGCCGGGTCACCCGCTCGTCCGGATCAGTCGACCGGGTCCGGAAGCGGCACCGCGCCCGGCTCGGCGTCGATGCGGAACGGTGCGCTCGGCGCGTTGATCGACGCCACCACCGCCGGGCGCAGCCCCACCGGGATCGCCACCGGCCCCGTCCCCGCCGGGACCAGCCCGAATGCCTGCAGCAGCCGCATCTTGTCGAAGACCAGCACGCTCAGCAGCGCCTGCGTTTCCTCATCCTCGGTGGCGTCGTCGGCCAGGTCGCCGATCGGCTCGGGCGGCAGCACCGCCAGGTCCTGGCCACGCTCGCTGCACAGCGTGACCAAGACGGGCAGCGTGGCGGCGTAGGCGGCGATCTCGGTCGCCGTGGGGTCGGCCGTCCGGACCAGGACGTCGGAGATCACCAGGTCCACCAGGGCCCGGCCGAGCAGGACCCGCTCCGGCGTCGCCGGGCCGTCGAGCAGGTCGGCCCGCGGCCCGCGGACGGCGCGCCGGCCCCGCACGCTGATCACCTCGCCGTCCACGGCGGCGTTCCAGGCGTCGACGAGGGCGAACGCCTCGGTGACGTCGCGGTCGGTCTCCGGCACCGGCAGCTCGTGCTGCCCGACCCACCAGGTCAGGTCACGCGGGGTGAGCAAACCCTCACCGGTGAGCTTGCGTCCCGGGCCGATCCAGGCGACCAGGGCGCGCAGGTGGTGCAGCAACGGCGTGCCGGACAGGGCGGCCCATTCTTCCTCGACGGGCGGGACGGCCACCGGCACCACGTCGCCGGGTCCCAGCCCGGTCGCCTGGACGAACAGCGCGGCGGCGTCGGCCAGCAGGCCGGGGTCGGCCGGGTCGAGATCGTCCGCCGTGGCGGCGAGATCGTCCTCCCACTCGTCGAAGTCGTCGGCGTCCCCGACGTCGAGCCCGTGGTCGGCCCCGGCACCGCCGGCACCGTCGGCACCGCCCAGCCGGGTGCTCCACTGCACCGGGAGCCGGTCGACGGGGCCGGTCGGGTCGGGGGCCGCGAGCGCCGCGCCCCGCGCCCGGTCGATCGCGGCGCGGCTGGCCCGCTCGTCGTTGTGCGGCTTCCACCGCCCGGTCTCGACGAGGAAGTCGACGAAGATCGACAGCGCCGCCGCGCCGTGCCGGGCCAGGTCACCGTCCGGGTCGAGGTGCGGCTGCTCGGCGATGACGGCGGCGATCTCGTCGATCGTCTCGGCCGGCCAGTCCGCCGGATTGGTCACGCCGAGCGCGGCCTTGATGTGCGCGAGCTGCGTGACCGCCAGCAGCATGTCGTCGGCCCGCAGGGTGCCGCTCGGGTGGTCGTCCAGCCAGTGCAGGAAGGCGATGGCCACCCGGCCGATCGCTTGTTCGGGCGTCTCGTGCCCGCCCCGCTGACGCTTCCTGTTCCGACGCCCGGCCACTCGCACTCCCCTTGCTCGCCCTGGCCGAGCCTACTGACCGGACAACCCGGCCGGATGCGCTTGTCCGGCCGGGACAGGGTCGGGCGGCGGGTTCGCCGCTAGCGTCGGGCCGAATCGAGGAGGTGCCATGACGAATGCCACCGGGGCGTTGGGCCTGATCGAGACCAGGGGTCTGGTCGGCGCGATCGAGGCGGCCGACGCCATGGTCAAGGCCGCGAACGTGCAGGTTCAGGGCTACCGCACGCTGCGCAACGGGCAGGTGTCGGTGCTGGTCCGCGGCGACGTCGGCGCGGTGACGGCGGCGGTCGACGCCGGCCGGGCCGCCGCGCAGCGGGTCGGGGAGCTCTATAGCAGCCACGTCATCCCGCGCCCGCACGGGGAGACCGAGGACGTCGTCGGGCAGGCGGTGATCCGCACCGGCTGATCCGACTGGCCCTCATCGCCACTCCGGCCGGCCTCGTCGACGCCCTCCGGACGCCGGGTCCTGCGCTGATCCAAGACCCGTCGCCGATGCCGTTTCGTCCGGTTCGGTGGGCTTTGGATCAGCGCAGTGGGCGGCGCCGGCGGGGCCGCCGCTCAGCGCAGGCCCGCCGCGTCGTCCGCGGTCTGATTGACCTGCAGCAGGCGGAGCGCGAAGTCGGCCCGCATCCGGTCCTCGTGCCGGCTCAGATCCAGCCCGGTGAGCTGCCGGATGCGTTCCAGCCGGTACCGAAGTGTCTTGTGGTGCACGAACAGTCGTTCGGCCGCGACCCGCTGGGAGCAGTCGGCGTCGAAGAATGCGCGCAGCGTGCGGATCAGCGCGCCGTCGTTGTCCCGGTCGTAGGCGACCAGCGGTCCGGTCACCTCGTCGATAAAGGTCTGCAGGTCCGGGTCGTTGCCCGAGCCGAGCAGCAGCCGGACGATGCCCAGCTCCTCGTACAGGAAGGCGTTCCGGCCGCCCAGCCGGCGGGCCGCGGCCAGTGCGGTCTCGGCTTCGCTCAGCGCGGTCGGCAGTTCGATGGGGTTGGGATGCTCCCGGCTGATGCCCCAGGCCAGCCGCAGGCCCGGCCACTCGGCGTGGACGGCGGAGCAGGTCGCGACGGCCAGGTCCTTGGCCGCGGCCCGATCGAGGTCGGCGGCGACCGCGACCAGCAGGTCGCCGCGCATGCCGGTCAGCGGCAGCCGGCGCGATCCGTCCACCGCGCGGACGGCGCGCAGCACGCCGCGCCGCACCTTGTCGGTGTGCGAGGTGTCCCAACCCTGGTCGGCGGCCAGCTCCTCGACGTTCTCGATCCGACCGTGCCAGACCCGCAGCGCACCGTGCAGGGTGATGCCGAGCTGCTGGGCCCGGGTGCGGGCGGCGACCCGGTGCTCGACCGGGCCCTGCAGCAGATCCCAGAGAACCTGGTCGACCGCCTGGGCGCGGGCCCGGGACGCCGCCCGCTCGCGCAGCAGGGCCAGCGAGCAGGCCATGGCCACCTGCCCCGCCGCCGCCTCCATCAGCTCCGCCGTCGCCTCGCCGAGCACCAGCACGACCTGGCCGACCTGGTCACCGTCGGCGTACACCGGCCGGACCCACCGGCCGGGAGCGGGGCGGCCGCGGGCGGGCAGCCGGGGCGGCAGCGACGGCCGGGCCGGCGCGGCGACGTGCGCGGCGATCAGCGCCCCGTCCGGCCCGTACACGCCGACCTCGCAGCCCAGCTCCGAGGCCACCGCATGCACGACGGCCGGCAGCCCGCCTCCCTCGATGACCGTGGTCAGCAGGCTCTGCTGCAGCCGGGAGGACCGGTCCAGCAGCGCGACCTGGCGCTGCAGCGCGTCCCGGGCCCGCTCCGCCTCCGCGGTCGCGGCCGCCTGCTCGTCGTGCAGTCGGGCGTTGTCGATCGCGACGGTGGCGATGTCGGCGAGCACGACCATCCGGCGCTCGTCGGACTCGGTGAACATCGACGGGCGGCGCCGCCACACCTCGAGCACGCCGATGAACTCGCCGTGCAACCGCAGCGGCGCGGCCAGCGCGGACCGGGTCTCCTCCTTGGCCGCCAGCGACATGAAATCCGGGCTGATCGTCCGGTCCTCCAGGTAGGTGTCGACCTTGGCCGGCCGGCCGGTGTCGAAGACCAGGCCGGCCAGACCCTGGCCGCGACGCATCCGCAGCCGGGCGGTCTCGGCGACCCGGTTGCCGACGCAGGCGCGCATCCGCACCAGATCGCCCTCCCGCAGCATCACGCCGCAGATGTCGGCATCCAGGACACGCAGGGTGCGCTCGGCGATCGTGGTGAGCACCCGGTCGACGTCGCGGACGGACAGCAACTGCTGGACGACCTCCCGCACCGCCTCGCTCTCGGGTTCGGCGTCGGCGGGCGCGGCCGCGCGGCGGACCAGCCCGAGCCAGACGCAGGCCTGGACCAGCAGCGGCCGCCGGTCCGCCGCGGCCGCGGTCCGGCCACCCGGCCAGCACAGGGCGATCGACCCGTCCGGGGCACCGACCTGGGGGTCCCGGACGGTCGGCGGCCCGGCCAGGACGGCGCCCGCCCCGTCGACCACGGTGACCGGCCGATCCAGCAGGGCACCGGCCCGGTCGGCCAGATCGGTGGCCGCGCGGGCGGGATCGGTCGGCTGGGTGGCGAGCAGGGCGGCCAGCGCGGCCACCGGCGGCGCCCCGCCGACGACGACCGGCGCGAGCACGGCCACGCGTTCGGCCGATGCCATCGGGCTCACCTCCGTTGGTGTCAGACCGCGATCAGCGTTTTGAGGGTACGTCGGCCGGCCATCCGCCGGTACGCGTCCGGCACCCCGTCGAGCGGCACGACGTCGGGCCGCAGGGCGGTCGGGTCGATCACCCCGGACCGGACCAGGGCGACCAGGCGATCGCCGTCCCGCATCGCGTTCCCGACGACGAACCGCAGGGTCAGCTCGTCGGCGAACGCCCGGGCCACCGGCAGGGACCAGCCCAGGTCCTGGTGGACCCCGACCGAGACGACCGTGCCGCGCCGCCGGACCAGCGCGAACGCCGTGTCCAGGGCGCGGGCGCCGCCGACCGCGTCGACCACCGCGTCCGCGCCGCGGCCGTCGGTGACCCGGTCGAGCACCGTGCGGGCATGCTCCGGTTCGGCCGTGACCGCACCCTGCCCGGCGGCCAGCTCCCGCCGGGCCGTGACCGGCTCGACCAGCACGACGACCCCGGCGCCCAGCGCCTGGGCGGCCAGGCTGGTCAGCTGCCCGACGGGCCCGCCACCGAGCACGGCCACGGTGTCGCCCGGGGCGATGCGGGCCCGGGCGATCGCGGCGTACCCGGTCGCGAGGGTGTCACCGAGGAACACCGCGGCGTCCGCCGGCACGCCGGCCGGGACCGGGCGCAGGGTGGTGTCGGCGAAGGGCACCCGCACCAGCTCGGCCTGGGCGCCGGCCAGCTCCGGGCCGAAAGCGGTTCCGGTGCCGAAGAAGCGGCGCTGCGGGCATTCCCAGTGGTCCGCCCGGCGGCACCACCAGCAGCGGCCGCAGGCGGCGTAGTCGGCGCCGAACACCTCGTCGCCGATCCGGTGGCCGGTCACCGCCGGCCCGACCGCCAGGATCTGGCCGACGAACTCGTGGCCCAGCACGGTGCCCGGCGGCAGGCCGCCGGGGTGGGCGATCGCGTGCAGGTCGGTTCCGCAGACCGCGGCCCGACGCACCCGGACGACGGCGTCCTGCGGGTCGACGACCACCGGGTCGGGCACGGTGTCCACCCGCACCCGGCCGTCGCCCGCGAACACCACCGCCCTCACGATGCGCGCGCCAGCCCGGCGACCCGTTCCCGGATCCGGTCGGCGGCCGCCCGGAGCGCGGCCAGTTCGGCCGGCTCCAGCGGCAGCTCGACGATCCCGGTGACGCCGTGCCGGCCGAGCCGGGCCGGCAGCCCCACGTACACGTCCCGGATGCCGTAGGTGCCGTCGGCCAGCACCGCGGCCGGCATCACCTCGCCGGTGTCCCCGGCCATCGCCAGCACCATGCGGGCCGCGGACATGCCCGGGGCCAGGAACGCGCTTCCGGTCCGGAGCAGCCCGACCACCTCGGCGCCCGACCCGCGCGCGCGGTCGACCGTCTCGGCCAGCTCGCGGGGGTCGAGCGGCCGGCCGTCGGCGCTGGCCTGGGACAGCGGGATGACCATCTCCTCGCCGTGGCTGCCCAACGCCCAGGCCCGGATCCGGTCGGCCCGGCCGGACCCGCGCAGCGCGGCCAGCGCCTGGAACCGCGCGGTGTCCAGCACGCCGGCCATCCCGACCACCCGGCTGCTCGGGAAACCCGAGACCTGCCAGGCGTGCTGGGTCATCTCGTCCAACGGGTTGGTCACGATCACCATCACCGCGTCCGGCGACGTGTCGGCCACCGCCCGGGCGACCTCACCGACGATCGCCGCGTTCGTGCTGATCAGGTCGGCCCGGCTCATGCCCGGCTGGCGGGCCCGGCCGGCGGTGACGATCACGTAGTCGGCCGGTCCGGCCGCCCGCACCGTGCCGACCCCACGGACCCGGGTGGCGAAGCCGGACAGGGCCGCCGTGTGGGTCAGGTCGAGGGCGATGCCGGCCGCCCGGCCCTCGTCGACGTCGACGAGCACGACCTCGCTGAACCGGTCGGCGTCGGCCAGCCGCAGGGCGGCGATCATCCCGACATGCCCGGCTCCGACCACGACCACCCGGCCGGTCCGGTCCGGCCGGCCGGCGGCGGCCGACCCGGCGGCGCCGG
>NZ_JBMDXT010000515.1:0-5677 GCF_048594475.1 Nakamurella sp.
GTCGACTTCCGCCCCACCCGTCACATTCGGCGCTTTTTGATCCGCGCGGTGATCCACACCCGCGCGGGCCGCGGCGCCGGTACCGGTGGGCCCGCGGCGACCGGTAGAATCGGACCACGTGATCACCGCGACCGGTCTGGAATTGCGGGCCGGGACCCGGATCCTGCTCGCCGATACGACACTGCGCGTCCACCCGGGCGACCGCATCGGGCTCGTCGGGCGCAACGGCGCCGGCAAGACCACCTCCCTGCGCGTGCTGGCCGGCGAGTCCTTGCCGTACGCCGGCACGGTCACCGCCACGGCTCCGATCGGCTACCTGCCGCAGGATCCGCGCGAGGGCGATCTGGAGATCACCGCGAAGAACCGGGTGCTGTCGGCCCGAGGGTTGGACGTCCTGGTCGCCGAACTGGAGAAGGTCCAGATCCGGATGGCCGAGCTGACCGACCCCGATGAGCTGGACGCCGCCACCCGGCAGTACGGGCGGATCGAGGAGCGCTTCTCGGCGCTGGGCGGGTACGCGGCGGAGTCCGAGGCGGCGCGCATCTGCTCGAACCTGGGCCTGCCCGATCGCGTCCTGGAGCAGAAGATGCAGACGCTGTCCGGCGGCCAGCGCCGGCGCGTCGAACTGGCCCGCATCCTGTTCGCCGCCCGGGCCGAGGACGGGGCCGGGTCGGGCACGATGCTGCTGCTCGACGAGCCCACCAACCACCTGGACGCCGACTCCATCGTCTGGCTGCGGGACTACCTGCGGTTGTTCTCCGGCGGCGTCGTCATCATCTCGCACGACGTCGACCTGCTGGCCGCCGTCGTCAACAAGGTCTGGTTCCTCGATGCCGTCCGCGGCGAGCTGGACCCGTACAACATGGGCTGGTCGCGCTACCTGGAGGCACGGGCCACCGACGAGCAGCGCCGTCGCCGGGAGCGGGCCAACGCCGAGAAGAAGGCGTCCGCCCTGATGGCCCAGGCGGCCAAGCTCGGGGCCAAGGCGACCAAGGCGGCCGCGGCGCACCAGATGGTGCGGCGGGCCGAGAAGCTGATGTCCGGACTCGACGACGTCCGGGTGGCCGATCGCGTCGCCCGGATCCGGTTCCCGCAGCCCGCGGCCTGCGGGCGCACCCCGCTCACCGCGTCCAACCTGTCCAAGATCTACGGCTCGCTGGAGGTGTTCACCGGGGTCGACCTCGCGATCGACCGGGGCAGCCGGGTCGTCGTCCTCGGGTTCAACGGGGCCGGCAAGACCACCCTGCTGCGGTTGCTCGGCGGACGCGAACGGCCGGACACCGGAGAGGTCATCCCCGGGCACGGGCTCAAGCTCGGCTACTACGCCCAGGAGCACGAGACGATCGACCCGGACGCGACGGTTTGGGAGAACACCCGGCATGCCGCGCCCGACGCGGGAGCGCAGGAACTGCGCAACCTGCTGGGCTCGTTCATGTTCACCGGTGAGCAGCTCGACCAGCCGGCGGGCACCCTGTCCGGCGGCGAGAAGACCCGGCTCGCGCTGGCCGGGCTGGTGTCATCGGCGGCGAACGTGCTCCTGCTCGACGAGCCGACCAACAACCTGGATCCGGCCAGCCGGGAGCAGGTGCTGGAGGCGCTGCGGTCGTACGCCGGTGCGGTCGTGCTGGTCACCCACGATCCGGGGGCGGTGAGCGCGCTCCAACCGGAGCGGGTGATCCTGCTGCCCGACGGCACCGAGGACCACTGGTCGCCGGACTACCTGGACCTGGTCGAACTGGCCTGACGGCCGACCGGCGGGCGCCGGCCGCGCGGCCTCCGGTCGGGTGGGCGGCCCGCGGCCCGTCCGTCGGCGATCGTGTGCGCCGGTCGTCGGTTCGGCGTTCGCCTGGCGGGTCGACGGGTTCTGTTCGATCATGGACGACAGCAACCGCCCGACCGCCGAAATGACCGGGCCTCCTACCGAGGGGTGGCGACGTGGCCACAGAATCGAAGACAGCAGCGACAGCCGGATCGAAGACGGCCAAGACCGTGACGATCAAGAAGGGCGCGCGGATCACCGGCGCGGCCCGGGACAAGCTGGCCGCCGATCTGCGCAAGAAGTACGAGAAGGGGCAGAGCATCCGCGCCCTCGCCGAGGGAACCGGCCGGTCCTACGGCTTCGTGCACCGGCTGCTGCTGGACGCCGAGGTGCCGTTGCGCGGCCGGGGCGGCGCCACCCGCACGAAGAAGAAGTGACCCGGGGCCCGGCCACCGGCACGCCGCCGGGTCCGGACCCGGACCTGCTGCGCCGCGGGCACGTCGTCCTGCGGCTCGACGGTCCGGTGGCCACCGTGTCGCTGGATCGGCCGGCCGTCCGGAACGCGCAGCTTCCCGAAACCTGGTCCGCGCTGGCCCATCTGGGAGCGGTGCTGCCGGACGAGGTGCGGGTGGTGATCGTTTGCGGCGAGGGTCCGTCGTTCTCGGCGGGCCTGGACCGGTCGGCGTTCGCGCCGACGCCCGACTCTTTGCTGGGCACCATCGCCCGCGCACCGCAGAGCGTGGCGGACGACCTGATCGCGGAGTTCCAGTCCGCCTTCACCTGGCTGTCCGACCCGCGGTTCGTCTCGATCGCCGCCGTCGCCGGGCACGCGGTCGGCGCCGGCTTCCAGCTGGCCCTGGCCTGCGACCTGATCGTGGTCGCCGACGACGCCGAGTTCCGGATGGCCGAGGTCGGCCTCGGGCTGGTGCCCGATCTCACCGGCACCGGCCGGCTGGTCCGGCTGGTCGGCTACCAGCGCGCGCTGGAGATCTGCGCGACCGGCCGGCACGTCCACGCGGACGAGGCGGTGCGGATCGGGCTGGCGCTGTGCAGCGTGCCGCCGGCCGATCTGGACGCCGCGGTGGCCGACCTGGCCGCGGCCCTGGTCGAGTCCCCGGTCGACGCGGTGCGGGCGGTCAAGGGGCTGCTGGTCGGTGCGCTCGACCGCAGCGCCGACGAGCAGCGCGCGGCCGAACGGGCCGCCCAGATTCCGTTGATCGGGCGGCTGGCCGCGGCCGCGCAGGCGGCCGCCGACTCCGACGCCGCCCGCTGATCGCGCCGACGCCGCGCCGATCGCGCCGACGCCGCGCCGATCGCGCCGACGCTGCGCCGATCGCGCCGACGCTGCGCCGATCGCGCCGACGCTGCGCCGATCGCGCCGACGCTGCGCCGATCGCGCCGACGCCGCGCTGACCGCCGCCAGCCGCCGACCACCCCTACCGCTGCGCGGATCAACTCACGCCGAATGGGACCGGTGGGACGACAGTCGACGACATCGTCCGCGCCGGCGTTGTTGATCCGCGCGGGCAGGGCGGCCGGGGCGGTCAGCCCTGGCGGACCGACACCTCGACCAGGTCCAGGACGCGGTCCAGGCGATCGGGCGGCAGGCCGGCGGCCAGGTGGGCCGTCAGGCCCTCCATGACCAGTTCGAGATAGCTCGCCACCTCGTCGATCTCGGCGTCCGCACGCAGGCTGCCGAGCTGCCGCTGCTGGCGCAGCCGGTCGCGCACGGCCGCGCCGAGCGAGGCCTGCTGGGGCTGCCAGGACGCGCGGAAGGCCGGATCGGTGCGCAGCCGGCGGGCGATCTCCAGCTGCGTCCCGATCCGTTGCGCGTCCGGCGCGGCGATCATCTCCCGCATCACCTGCACCAGCCCGTGCTCGGCCACCGTCTGGCGCATGGCCGCCGCGTCCTGCTCGGCGACGGCCAGGAACAGCGCCTCCTTGTCGGCGAAGTGGTGGAAGATCGCCCCGCGGGACAGGCCGATCTCCTCCTCCAGCACCCGCACCGTCGCGCCCTCGTAACCGTGACGGGCGAAACAGGCGCGGGCGCCGTCGAGGATCTGCTGCCGCCGGGCCTTGAGCCGATCAGGACTGACCCTGGGCACCGGCCCGGGTCAGGCCGAGCCGGCCAGCAGGTTCCGCAGCACGTACTGCATGATCCCGCCGTTGCGGTAGTAGTCGGCCTCACCGGGGGTGTCGATGCGAACCTTGGCCTCGAACTCGGTGACCTCACCCGAGGGCGTGGTCGCGGTGACCGTCACCGTCCGCGGCGTCCGGCCCTCGTTGAGCTCGGTGATCCCCGCGATGTCGAAGGTCTCGTCGCCGGTCAGGCCGAGGGTCTTGGCCGATTCACCGTCGGGGAACTGCAGCGGGATCACGCCCATGCCGATCAGGTTCGACCGGTGGATCCGCTCGAACGACTCGGTGATGACCGCCCGCACGCCCAGCAGCGCGGTGCCCTTGGCCGCCCAGTCGCGGGACGAGCCGGAGCCGTACTCCTTGCCACCCAGGATGACCAGCGGGGTGCCGGCCGCGGCGTAGTTCTGGGCCGCGTCGTAGATGAACGCCTGCGGCGCACCCTCGACCGTGAAGTCGCGGGTGTAGCCGCCCTGGACGTCGTCCAGCAGCTGGTTGCGCAGCCGGATGTTGGCGAACGTGCCGCGGATCATCACCTCGTGGTTGCCCCGGCGCGAGCCGTACGAGTTGAAGTCCTTGCGGGCGATGCCGTGCTCGGTGAGGTACTTGCCGGCCGGGGTGTCCGCCTTGATCGCGCCGGCGGGGGAGATGTGGTCGGTGGTGACGCTGTCACCCAGCTTGGCCAGCACCCGCGCGCCGGCGATGTCGGTGACCGGGGCGGGCTGCGCCGGCATGCCCTCGAAATACGGGGGCTTGCGGACGTAGGTGGAGTCGGCGTCCCACTCGAAGGTCTTGCCCTCCGGGGTGGGCAGCGACTTCCAGCGCTCGCCGCCGTCGAAGACGTCGGCGTAGCTGGCCGCGAACATCTCCTGGTTGATCGCCGCGCCGATGGTTTCCTGGATCTCCTGCGGCGTCGGCCAGATGTCCTTCAGGAACACGTCGTTCCCGTCGGAATCCTGCCCGAGCGGCTGCTCGTCGAAGTCGAAGTCCATCGTGCCGGCCAGGGCGTAGGCGATCACCAGGGGCGGCGAGGCCAGGTAGTTCATCTTGACGTCCGGGTTGATCCGGCCCTCGAAGTTGCGGTTGCCCGACAGCACCGACACGACGGTCAGGTCGGCCTCGTTGACCGCGGCCGAGATCTCGTCGGGCAGCGGGCCGGAGTTGCCGATGCACGTGGTGCAGCCGTAGCCGACCAGGTTGTAGCCCAGCTTCTCCAGGTAGGGCCACAAGCCCGCCTTGTCGTAGTAGTCGGTGACGACCTGCGAGCCCGGCGCCATCGTGGTCTTGACCCACGGCTTGACCGACAGACCCTTGTTGACCGCGTTGCGGGCGAGCAGGGCGGCACCGAGCATGACCGACGGGTTGGAGGTGTTGGTGCACGAGGTGATCGCGGCGATCACCACGGCGCCGTGGTCCAGCTCGAACTCGCCCAGCTCCGGCGAGGAGACCCGGGTGGGCTTCGACGGCCGGCCGGCGGCGCCGTTGGCGGCACTGTGCAGCGCGGCGACCACGCCCGCGTCGGCGTCCTCCTCCGCGTGCACCGCGCTCACCGAGGCCGGATCGCTGGCCGGGAAGGACTCCTCGACGGCCTCGTCCAGCTTGGTCTCCGGCGCGGCGTTGCCGTTCACGACGTAGTCGTGGACGGCCTTGCGGAACGAGCCCTTGGCGTCGGACAGCTCGATCCGATCCTGCGGGCGCTTCGGGCCGGCGATGGACGGCACCACCGTCGACAGATCCAGCTCCAGGTACTCCGAGTACACCGGCTCCGTGGCCGGGTCGTGC
>NZ_JBMDXT010000516.1:0-2596 GCF_048594475.1 Nakamurella sp.
GCCCCGGCCGGCGGCCGCCTCCGGCGGGGCCGTGACCCCGACCCGCCTGCCGACCGGTCCCCCGGCCACCCCGTTCGTCCCGGCGCCGGCGACCCGGTTGCCCAGCGGTCCGCCGCCGCCGGTCACCCCGCTCACCCCGACCCGGCTGCCGAGCGGGCCGCCGTCCCGCTGATCCGGCCGCCTCTCCCGGCGGGCTCCCGGCGGCGTCGGTGAGGTCGCCGATCGAGCGGGCGAGGCCCTTCCGCCGGCGGTCAGGACCCCTGCGGCGCCGGCACCAGGCCGGCGGCGGATCGATCGGCCCGGTCGGGGTGGTCGCCGGTTCCGGTGGCGGCTGGCCGGTCGGTGGGGCCGGCGCCGGGCGCGGGGTCCTCGATCAGGTCGAGCAGGTCAAGCCCGTCCGGCCGCGTCGCCGCCGGGTGGCGCCGGCCGATCCGGCCCCGGGTCACCCCGGCCAGCAGCGCCGGGTGGACAAGCCCGGCCGGCGAGCCGATCAGGTGGGCCAGGCGCTGCACAGCCAGGTGGGCCCGCTCGCTGCCGTGGACGGCCTGCCGGTTGAGCTCGCGGACCCACGCGCTGGTCATCCGCTGCGCCCGGTTCTGGTGTCCCGACGACGTCGGCTGGCGCAGGTCGGCTCCGGTCGCGATCGCCCAGGGCAGCCCGGCCACCCGGGCCAGCCGCCGCATCACCCGCCGGGTGGCCCGTCGATCGATCGGCCGGCCCGCCGCGGCGGCCAGCGCGTCGCGCAGCACGAGGGCGTCGAGTGCCGCGACCGTGATGCCCTGGCCGTAGATCGGGTTGAAGCTGACGAACGAGTCGCCGACGGCCAGCAGCCCGGCCGGCCAGTTGCGGCACCGGTCGTACCGATGCCGGCGATTGCCGTTGCGGCGGTAGATCAGCACGTCGTCCACCGGTCGGGCGCGTTCGGCGAACCGGACCAGCGCCGGATCGCGTTCGGCGCGGAGGGAGTCCATGAAGCCGTCGACGTCCCGGGGTGGGCGCCGGTCACCGGAGCCCGAGGCCAGGACCACCCAGTGGCCGTCCTCGATCGGCAGCGCCAACCCGCCCCGGCCCGATTCCGGGGTGGCTCCGACCAGGATGCCGCTCAGCTCGTGCAGCTCGGGCCCGCCGGTGAATTCTCTTGCCGCATAGCCGATCCGGGCGTCGACCTCCTCGGTGGCGGGCGCGCCGACCCCGAGGGCCGGCAACCAGGCCGGCAGCCGGGAGGCCCGGCCGGAGGCGTCGACGACGATGTCGGCGGCGATCTCGCCGGCCGCGGTGACGACCCGCCAGGGCCGGTCCGGTCCACCCGGGCGCCGCAGACCGGTCACCGGCCGGCCGGCCAGCAGCGTGACCCCGGGCAGCGCCAGGACGCGGCGGCGGACGACCCGCTCGAACAGCGGGCGGGACATCGACAGCCCGACCATGTCCGAGTCGCGGATGGGGAGCCACCCCTGCTCGCTCAGGGTGGCCAGCCGGCCGGTCTCCAGGTCGACCGCGCCGGCCGCCCTAAGCTCGTCGAGCACCCCGGGCAGCAGCTCCTCCGCGGCGCGCAGGCCGCGCAGCAGGTACACGTGCGGCTGCCGCCCCTGCGGGACGCCCGGGTGGGCCAGGGTGTCCGCGGTCAGCTCGTCCCGGTCGAGCACGGTGACCCGGGGCCCGGCCGTCGCGGCCCCGGCCGCGGCGAACAGGCCGGCCAGGGAGCCGCCGACGACGGCGACCGTCGGTGGCGAGCCGGGAGGGAACGTGGTCATTGATCGGCTCCTCGGGAGTAGGGCATCCCGACCAGGAGTCGCCCGGGACCCGGTTTGGTACATCGCGGACCGCGCCGATCGGGCGCTGTCCGATTAGTCTTCTCTGGACGGATACGGGTCTTTCCGGTGACCATCGGCGGCTCCCCCGTCGCGCCGGTGGCGGCCCGGTCGCCGGGGTCCGGGCCGGGCGGCCGGCGGACCACCCGTCCCCGCCGTCGGTGCCGCCCCGCCGCGGCCCGGCCGCCCCGCGCCACGATGGAGGTGGATCGGCATGTATTGCATCGTCCAGGACGTGACGGCGCCGATCGAGGTCTACGACCGCGTGCACGCCGCGGTCAAGGACCGGGTCGGCGACCGCGACATCGGCTTGCTCGTCCATCTGGCCAGGGCGACCGCGGACGGGTTCACCGTCACCGAGATCTGGCGGTCCCGGGCCGACTTCGACCGGGCGATGACCGAGATCCTGGGGCCGGTGCTGCAGGCGGCGGGCGCCGCCCCCGGGCCGGACGTGGTCCCACCGACCCACGAGTTCGAGCCACGGGGCCTCATCGTCCAATCGGCCGGCGTCTTCGTCTGACCCGCCGTCCCCGAATCGTCGCGTCCCCGGATCGTCCGCCGACTCCCCGGATCGTTCGCCGACCGCGCCGCAGCCCGGTCGCCGGGAGGACGCCGGCCGGTGCCGGTCCGGGCTTAGCGCGCAGCGGGTCGCCGAGCCGCCCGTCGCCCGCACCCTCCGGGCGGCGATCCGGCACAGCACGAGCGCGTGGGAGTCACGCCGCCCCGGGCCGGCGCGCGCCCACGCCGGGCCGGCCCGCCGGGCGGGCGCGGCGGCGCGGTCAGCCCGC
>NZ_JBMDXT010000517.1:0-10029 GCF_048594475.1 Nakamurella sp.
GGCGCGGGCCCGGTCCCGGCGGGAGCCGGCGGTGGCGGTGCCGGTGCGGCCGGCGGGGCCGGCGGTGTGGGTGGGGCCGGCGGTGCCGGTGGGGCCGGCGGTGCCGGTGGTGCTGACCAGGGCGCCGGTTCCGGCGCAGTCGTGACCGGCCCGGTCGTCGCCGGTCCCTCGCCGGCTCGATCCCGGGCCGGCCCGTTCGGAGCCGGCGACCCACCGGTGGCGCCACCCGGCGGGTCGACCACGATGCCGTAGTCGGTGGCCAGTCCGGCCAGCCCGATGTCGTAGCCCTGGCTGACGGCCCGCAGTTTCCACGCCCCCTGGCGGCGGTAGACCTCGGCGAGAACCATGGCCGCTTCGTTGCTCTCACCGACCACGATGGCGTGGTGGAGCTGCTCGTCGGAGTCGAGGTCGGTGACGACGAGCTCGAGCCGCTGGTAGCGGCCGATCCCGCCGGAGTCGACCGAGGCGGCCACGATCACCCGGTCCACGTCCGGCTCCACGGTCGCCAGATCCATCTCGACCCGGGAGCCGGCCGCCGCCGGGCCCAGCCGGACCGCGCCGGAGGGATGGGTGGACTGGTTGTAAAAGACGAAGTCCGGCTCGCCGCGGACCCGTCCGCGATCGTCGAGCAGCAGGGCCGACAGATCGACGCCGCCCTGTGGTGTGGTGACCAGGCGGAAGGCCAGCCGGGTCCGCGACAGCATGACGTTCTGACCCTTGGTCAACAGACCGCTCGACATGGTTCCCCCGATTCGCGCGCGGCCCCCGAGCCGCACTCAACCGCCCACATCATGGCCGACGACCGGGCCGATGACCACTCGACCATGATCAACCCTCGCCCGGCCCGGCACCGGCCGCCGCCGCCGGGCTCCCGCCCGCGGTGGACGGCAACGCGAGCCGTCAGGCGCCCGGCAGGAGCTTGCGCAACTGCAGGGCGAGCTGCAACTGCAGGGCCCGCTCGGGGGCGGACCAGTCGTCTCCGAGCAGGGTCGCGACGCGGGACAGGCGCTGCCCCACGGTGTTCGGGTGGACGTGCAGGGTCGCCGCGGTCCGGCCGAGGTGACCGCCCTGGCCGAACCAGGCGTCCAGGGTGGCGGCCAGGTCCGACCCGCGGGCGGCGTCGTACTCGGCCACCGGGCCGAGGACGTCCTGCACGAACTGGCGGCCGGAGTCCCCGGCGGACAGCAGGACGCCGATGAAGCCGAGGTCGGCGGTGGTGGCCCCCTGGCCCTCGCGGCCGAGCGCGAGCATCGCGGCCAGCGCCTGACGGGCGGAACGGTGGGCCCGGCCCAGCTCGGCGACCCGCGACGGGCCGACCGCGACCCGCTCCCCCGCCGCGGTGACCGGACCGCCCAGGACCCGGGCCAGCGCGGTGACGGCCTCCCGGGCCGCGGCACCGGGGTCGGTGCCCGGCACGAGCAGCACCACGTGCCCGTCCACCCGCGCGGACAAGCCGCGCCGGCGACCGGCGTAGAAGGCGGCGGCCTGCTCGGAGTCGACCCGGTGCCGCGGCACCGCGCAGGCCAGCACGACCAGGTCGCCGGTCAGGTCGGCGTCCAGATCGACCGCTCGGGCGCGGATCTCGTCGATCTCGGTGACCGAGCCGGTGAGCATGTCCTCCAGCAGGTCGCGCCGGCCGCGGTTGGCGATCTCGGCCAGGTGCCGGTTGAACAGCAGCAGCAGCGCGGTCACCACGGCGCCGCGTTCCAGCACGCGCAGATCGGCCGGCCGGGCCTGGTCCGCCCGGGTCAGCACCAGCCGGCCGAGCAACTCGGACCCGGTGGCCACCGGCACGCTGGACTGATTGGCGGCCAACGGGTTCGACATCTCGGCCGGGCCCTGCAGCTCGACGGTGCCACCGAGCACGTCGGCCAGTTCCGCCGCCACCTCGGCCACGCCACCGCCCCGGAGGACCAGTTCGGCCAGCCGGTCGTGGGCGATGACGGCCAGTTCGATGTCCTGGCTCTGCTCGCGCAGCGAGGCGTTCGCCTGCTCGAGGCTGATCAACGCCGATCGCGTCTCGGCCAGCAGCCGGGCATTGTCCAGCGCGACCGCGGCGTGCGCGGCCAGCGAGGACAGCAGCGCGACCTCGTCGCGGGAGAACGCGCGCCGGCGCCGGTCGGCCGCGAACAGCACGCCGATCACCTGGGCGCCGAGCTTGAGCGGCACCCCCAGGATCGAGACCAGACCCTCGGAGTGCACGGCGGAGTCGATGGTGCCCAGGTGCCGGAACCGGTGGTCGTTGAAGTAGTCGGCCGACGCGATCGGCACCCCCTGCTGGGCGACCAGCCCGCCCAGGCCGCCGCCCAGCGGCAGGCGCACGGCCTGGAACTCGGCCGACACCGACCCGTCCGTGACCCGCATGTAGGTGTCGCCGCGCTCGTCGTCGTTCAGGCACAGGTAGGCGATGTCGCGGCCGAGCAGCGTCCGGGCCCGGCGCACGATGGCCACCAGCACCTCGTCCACGCTGTTCAGCGCGGCCAGGTCGGACGCCGTCTGGAACAGCGCGGCCAGCTCGGCCTCCCGGCGCCGGTGGGCCTGCAGCTGCTCCCGGACGCCGAGCGCGACCTGCTTGGCCCGCTCCAGCGCGTCGATCTCGACGGGCGGCCGGCCCGCCGTCCGGGCATCGACGACCGGCCGCTCGAACTCGACCGCCGAGGCGTCCCGGGCGAGCAGGTCCAGCAGGTGGGCGACCCCGTCGGCGGCCGCGAGCGGCCGGTCCGCAACGTCGGGCCCGGCCGGGTCGACGGCGGTGCCGGCCGGGCGCGGCGGGGTCAGCGGGCGCCCCAGCCGCCGTCGAGCACGATCTGCGAGCCGGTCATCGACGCGCTGGCGGGCGAGCAGAGGAAGGCGGCGGCGGCGGCCACCTCGGCCGGCTCGATCAGCCGCTTGACCGGCGAGGACGTCAGGATGACCTTGGCCAGCACCTCGTCCTCGGGCAGGCCGTGCACGGCCGCCTGGTCGGCGATCTGCTTCTCCACCAGCGGGGTGCGCACGTAGCCGGGATTGATGCAGTTGCTGGTGACGCCCTTGCCCGCCCCCTCAAGGGCGATGACCTTGCTCAGGCCCTCCAGCCCGTGCTTGGCGGTGACGTAGGCGGACTTGTACGGGCTGGCCCGCCGGCCGTGCGCCGATGAGATGTTGACGATGCGGCCCCAGCCGCGCTCGTACATGCCCGGCAGCACCGCCCGGGTGAGCACGAACGGCGCGGTGAGCATGATCTTCAGGATCGTCTCGAACGTCCCGATCGGGAAGTCCTCGATCCGCTCCACGTGCTGGATCCCGGCGTTGTTGACCAGGATGTCGACGGTGGGCGCGACCGCCGCGATCGCGTCGGGCAGGGCGGCCGTGTCGGACAGGTCGAGCACCAGCGGGGTGGCGCCCAGGTCGGCGCACACCTTGCCCAGGCGCTCCTCGTCGCGGTCGACGGCGACCACCGCGGCACCGTCCTGCACGAACTGCTCGGCGATCGCGCGGCCGATGCCGCTGGCGGCGCCGGTGATCAGGGCGGTGCGGCCGGACAGCGACCGGGACGGCTGATTCGGGGACGGCTGTGTCATACGGGCGAGCGTAGGCCGCGGTCCGGGCGGCAGCTATGGAGGCCCGGCACATCCCGCCGGGCCGGCAGTGTGCAGGATGCACACCCCCGATCAGCCACCGGCCAGCGGCACCGCCCCGAACCGCACATCCCCGCCCGCCCCGGTGACCCGGTAGACCAGCACCCGGCGCCCGGTGGCGGGCGGCAGCACGAGCTGGGTCGGACCGGTGAATCCGGCCGCCTCGCCGGTCGGCACGGTGCCGTCCAGCGTGTACCGGACCTGCGCGTCGGCGGGCACGTCCACGGTGACGCTGCCCGTCGCCGGCGGCGCGCCCACCGCGGTCACCCCGGCCGGCGCCACCGGCGTGGGCCGCCGCGGGTCGAGCACCCAGCCGTCCGCGACCAGGTACAGGGTGAACGGGGCGAAGAAGCCGAAGCGGTCGGCCAGCGTCAGGAACCCGGCGACGTCGATGCGGCCGGCCACGAAATGGTCGACGACGGTGCCGGTGGCCCGGTCGGTCCACGGGATGGCGCGGCGGAACGATCGGGCCACCACCGGGGAGGCGACCCCGTCCGGATCGATCGCGACGAACGACACCACGGCGTCGGCGTCGATCGTGACGGACGCGCCGGCGGTCCAGCGCTGCCCGTCCAGCGAGTGGTAGAGCACCGCGACCGGGCTCGAGGTCGTCGCGGTGACCAGCAGGGTGTCCGGGAACGGCTCGGTGCCGTCGGGGACGACGGTGACCTCCACCGGAGAGCCGCCGACCCGGTAGGCGGCCCGCCGGGGGGCCGCGCCCGGCGCCGTCGCGGTGACCTCCCAGGCGCCCGGATCGGTCAGGGTCAGCCCGCCGCCCGATCGGACAGTCGCGGTCAGCGTCTGCTCGACGGCGCGGTCGAGGAAGCCGCCCGCGAACCGGGTGACCACCCGCTCGGCGGTCAGCCGGACGTCGACGTCCGGGTCCACCGTGACCGTGACCGCGACGCCGGGCGGCTGGGCGCCGGACCCGGGGTGCAGGCTCAGCGCGACCGGCGGCCCCGGCGGGACGGAGTTGAGCAGCGGCCGGAAATCGTCGAAGACGGCCTGGCTCTCCTTGATCGCCTGGTGGCCCCGGGTGCCCGCGCCCAGGTCGTAGGACCGGTTGACCGCACCATCGAGCCGGCCGGTGCCGGGCTGCTGCGCGTCGACGAAGTCGCCGGCCGCGGTGCCGCAGAAGTAGGTGATGGTGTGGGGCACCGGCCCGCCGGTCGGCGGGTCACCCGGGCCGAAGGGCGTCTCGCCGCCGCCGCCGGCGGTCTCGGCCAGCAGCTCGCGCATGAACTCACCGCCGGTGGCCCACTCCCCGACCGATCCGGCGCCCAGCCCGTGGAACGCGCCGGCCAGGGCGACGAACGTGCCCAGCCGGGACCAGGCCGGCGGCCGGTCCCAGACGATCGGCGCGGCCTGCGGCGCCAGCCCGCGGGCCAGGGCGTAGGTCAGGGTGCAGCCCAGCGAGTGCGCGATGACGTCGACCACCTCGACCCCCAGGTAGGCGCAGACGGCCTCCAGGTAGCGCCGCAGGTCCTCGACGTTGTCGGTGTGTGGGGTGAACAGGTCGACCGCACCGGCGCCCAGGTAGCTCGGCGCCCAGACGAGCTCGTCGGCGTAGCCGGCGGCCAGCAGGAACCGCCGCTGGTCCAGCAGATCCCACGGCCGGACGTCGGCCGCCCCGCCGTTGCCGTGCACGAGCAGCACCGGCGCCCGGCCCAGCCGGACGACGGCCGCCCGGTGCGCGGTCCGGTCGGCGCCCGGGTTGCCGCCGAACCCGCCGATCGGCGATCCGGCGCCGGGGCCGCCGGCGTCGACCGGTACGGGGAAGTCGGCGGGGTAGGTCACCGGGCCAGTCTGCGTCATGGGTCCGACACCGCCCGCCGGCCGGCCCGGTGGCACGCGCCCGCTCGGCAACGGGCCGGCAACGGCCGGACAACGGCCCGGCAACGCGGGTTTGACCCCCGCCCCGGTGGTGAACCTGGGGACCGTGACGGGCCACCCCTCCCGTCACCCGCCCACCCACTCGGAGGACAGCATGACCATCACCGGCATCATCTCGGCCATCGTCATCGGCGCGATCATCGGCGCACTCGGCCGGCTCCTGCTGCCGGGCAAGCAGAACCTGCCGATCTGGTTGACCATCGTCGTCGGCATCGTGGCGGCCCTGGTCGGCACGTTCCTGGCCCGGGCCCTCGGCATCCCGACCAACACCAGCGGGATCGACTGGCTCGAACTGCTCGTCCAGCTGATCGTCGCGGTGATCGCCGTCGGGCTGGTCGCCGGCATGTACAGCCGGCGCACCGGGGTCCGCGGATCCCGCTGACGCACCCGCGTCGGTGCCGGGGATACACGGTGTGATCCCCGGCACCGAAGCGGCACCCCGTTCACTCTTTCGCAACACCCCGGCGACGCGCCGCGCGCGTCACGACCGCCGCACGCCGCCATCGGGACCGGGCCGTCATACCCCCGTGACCTGCGCGTCATCTCGAAAGCCCTTAGCACTCAGAGGGTCTTGTGTGCTAACAGGCGTGTGATTCACGATGGGCCATCCGGTGGACGGGAGGCGGCGAGCAGATGACGGTCGAACGCGACGGCGTGTCGGTGGAGGTGGCGCCCTTCCACGCGGAGGGCCTGCTCAGCGGGTTCCTGGTGTCCGGCCGGTGGCCGGCCAACACGATCGAATGGGCCAAGTTCCTGCTGCTGGCCGTTCGGGTGGCCAGCGTCCCCGGAATGTTGCCGACCAGCACCGTCTTCCGGGTCCGGGAGGAACTGCCGGACGAGCCGATGCCGGGCACCGTCGGGCTGGTCATCGCCGAAGGCCCGGTGGTCGGCGACAACGCCGTTCTCCCCGGGCAGTTCGCCGAGCACCAGCCGCCCGGCCTGATCGTGCTGCACCCGCCGAACGAGATCCGGCCCTCCCTGCCCGAGCAGGACGAGGTGGCGTCCGGATGCGTCCTGCTGCCGGGCATCCCGCACCTGGGCCTGGACCACCGCGCCGCCTGGGTCGAGGCCGACCATCACGGGAACATCACCAGCATGGTCAGCCGGGCCGGGATCAACCCCTACGACGACGCCGACACCGCGGTGCTGGCCCTGTTCCTCGCCGCCTGACCGGCCCGTCCGCTCAGCGGACGGTGACCAGCGTGGGATCGGAGACGTCGTACTCGGTGCCGTCCCGCGCGGCCAGCAGGGCCGGCAGCATCTGCATCTTCTGCGCCGACTGCGTCGGCTCGCCCCAGATGATCTTCTTCCGGTCGACCAGGGTCAGCTCGATGTCGAACTCGGTGCGCGCGGACAGCTCCGCGACCTGCGAGCGGAAGTCCGGGGTGAGCGCCTGCACCACCTGCAGGGCGGCTCTGGTCGCCGGGTCGGACCGGCCCGGCGCGGCGAGTTGCACGGTCACCAGGCCGGCCGGCGCCGACGGGACGGTGAGGTAGGGATCGCCGTCGGCGTCCAGCAGCCACAGCTGGCCGTTGGCCGAGGTCACCGCGATCGGCACCCGGGGGGTGACGGTGATCGCCAGGGTATGCGGCCATTCGCGGGCGACCTCGACGTCGGCGATCTGCGGCCCCGTCGGCGCGGCGGCGGCCACCGCGTCCTGGTCGACCCGGGCCAGCGGGGTGCCGGTCGCGGCCGGCACCGCCGCCCGCACCTGGGCGGTGACCGCGTCGTCCGCCCCCGAGATCGTCACCGACGTGACCGCCAGCAGCGGGCTGAAGAACACCGCGTACACCGCGCCGGCGACCAGCACCACCACCGTGCCCAGGGCGACGATCCACGGCCCGCGGCGCCGCGTGGCCGGGACGGGAGCGGACCCGCCGCCGCGGCGGGGGGTCCGGGCGGCCCGCACCCCGGTGGCCTCGTTCTCGGTCGTCGCGCTCATGCCGGCGCTGCTCCTTCCGGGTCCCCGCCCGGCCCGGCCAGCCGGGCCAGCAGCTGCGGGCCGATCGCGGTGACGTCACCGGCGCCCATGGTGATGACCAGGTCGCCGGGCCGGAGCAGACCGGCGACGGCGTCGGCGGCGGACGCCCGGTCCGGGTGGTAGAGCACGGCCGTCCGGTCCCGGACGGCAGCGGCGACCAGTTCGCCGGTCACCCCCGGCTGCGGGTCCTCCCGCGCGCCGTAGACGTCCAGCACGACGACCAGGTCGGCCGTGGCCAGCGCGGTGCCGAACTCGGCGGCGAACGTCGCCGTCCGGGAGTACAGGTGCGGCTGGAACACCACCACCAGCCGGCCGTCGCCGGCGACCCCGCGGGCGGCGCCGAGCTGGGCGGCCACCTCCGTCGGGTGGTGGGCGTAGTCGTCGTAGACCACCACCCCACCGGCGGTGCCCTTGCGCTCGAACCGGCGGCGCACCCCGGTGTAGCCGGCCAACCCCCGGGCCAACGGCTCCGGGTCGACGCCCAGCTCGACCCCGGCGGCCAGCGCCGCGGTCGCGTTGAGCAGCATGTGCTCGCCGGGCACCGTGAGCCGCAGCGGGACCTCCCGGCCGTCGGCCAGCACGACGGTGTCGCCGGCCAACCGCACCGTCGCCGCGGTCGACCGCCCGTACCGGATCACCCGGCGCAGCGCGACGCGGTCGGCCAGCGCGGCCGTCCCCGGGTCGTCGGCGCAGACGACCAGGAACCCGCCGGGCTCGATCCGGTCGACGAACTGATCGAACACCGCGGTGTAGGCGGCCGCCGTGCCGTGGTGGTCCAGGTGATCGGGCTCCAGGTTGGTGATCACCGCGCCGTGCGGGCCGAACGACAGGAACGACCCGTCCGACTCGTCGGCCTCGGCGACGAACACGTCCCCACGACCGTGGTGGGCGCCCAGCCCGGAACCGGTCAGCTCGCCACCGATCGCGAACGACGGGTCGAGCCCGGCCTCCTGCAGAGCCACGGTGAGCATCGAGGTGGTGGAGGTCTTGCCGTGGGTGCCGGCCACGCACACCGAGCGGCGGCCGGTCATCAGCGCGGCCAGGGCGTCGGCCCGGCGCACCACCGGGATGCCGGCGGCGCGGGCGGCCAGGACCTCAGGATTGTCCGGCCGGACCGCGGTGGACACCACGACGGCGGTCGGGCCGCCGGGCAGCAGCTCGAGGTTGGCCGCCGCGTGCCCCACGGCGGTCCGGACACCGCGGGCGGCCAGCCCGGCCAGCACGGCGGAGTCGCGGGCGTCGGACCCGGAGACGGCGAAGCCGCGGTCCGCCAGGATGCGGGCGATGCCGCTCATCCCGGCCCCGCCGACGCCGACCAGATGGGCGCGCCGCAGCGACGCGCCGAGCTGGGTGGTGGGCGCGTCGGTCACGACCGGCCTCCCGCGACCGCGTCGACGACCATGGCGGCGACCCGCTCGTCGGCCCGCTGGGTGGCCAGCCCGGCCGCGGCGGCGGTCATGCCGTCCCGCACGATCCCGTCGATCACCAGTGGCAGCACCTGCTCGGTCACCGCCGCCCGGTCCAGGGCGGCGTCCTCGATGACGACCGCCGATCCGGCCGCCACCTGCGCGGCGGCGTTGAGCCGCTGCTCGCCGTTGCCGTGCGGCAGCGGCACGTAGACGGCCGGCAGACCGACGGCCGCGATCTCGGCGACCGTCATCGCACCGGAGCGGGCCAGCACGAGATCGGCCGCCGAGTAGGCCAGATCCATCCGGTCCAGGTACGGCACGGTCACGTAGGCCGGCCCCGGCGGCAGCGGCGGCACCGTGACGGTGTTCTTGCGCCCGTGCGCGTGCAGCACGCCGACCCCCGCCCCGACCAGGTCCGCGGCCGCGTCGGCGACCGCCGCGTTGATCCGCTGGGCGCCCTGCGACCCGCCGAAGACCAGCAGCGTGGGGGCGTCCGGGTCCAGCCCGAAGAACTCCCGGGCCTGGGCCCGCAGCGCAGGCCGGTCCAGCTCCGACAGCGCCCGGCGCACCGGGTTGCCCACGACGGTCGCCCCGGGCAGCCCGGTGCCCGCGACCGCGGCCGCGACCGCGGTCGCCCACCGAGCGCCGATCTTGTTGGCCAGGCCCGCGGTCGCGTTGGCCTCGTGGATGACCACCGGCACCCGCTTGCGCGCCGCCAGGTAGGCGGGCAGCGCCACGTACCCGCCGAAGCCCACGACGACGTCGACGTGCCGCTCCGCCATCACCGCCCGGGTCGCCTTGACCGCCCGCCGCATCCGGGTCGGCAGGGTCAGCAGATCCGTCGACGGCTTGCGGGGCAGCGGCACCGCCGGGATCAGCCGCAGCTCGTAGCCGCGGGCGGGAACCAGGGTGGTCTCCAACCCGCGGTCGGTGCCCAGCGCGGTGATCGTGACGGACGGGTCGGCGGCGACCAGGGCGTCGGCCACCGCGAGCGCCGGTTCGACGTGCCCGGCCGTCCCGCCACCGGCCAGCAGAACGCTAATGCCCACGCCGGCCGCTCCGGGGATCGGCGGGCGGCGGCGCGGACCGCCGGGGATCGGGTCGGGTCCGGGCGGCGCGGGTCGGAGCG
>NZ_JBMDXT010000518.1:0-3929 GCF_048594475.1 Nakamurella sp.
GGTCCTGGGGGATCACCCGGTCCAGCGCGATGCCGTCGAAGCCGATGACCGACAGGTCGCCCGGCACGGACAGGCCCAGATCGGTGGCCGCACGGATCACCCCGGCGGCCAGCAGGTCGCTCTGCGCGACGACGGCGGTCGGCCGGCCGACCGGATCGGCCAGCAGGGCCTGACCGGCGGCCATGCCCTCCTCGACGGAGCTCCCGGCCGCCACCCGGCCGGTGGTGCGCGGAAACACGGACCGGACGCCGCGCAGCCGGTCCAGGGTCACGGTGATCGTGCCCGCCGCCACGGCCCGGTCGGTCAGGGCGCCGCGCACGGCGACCGCCGGGTCCGCGCCGGTCCCGGGATCGGGGTCCCGGCCGTCGTGGTTCACCAGCGGCAGGGCGACCACGGCGACGTCCCGGTGACCGAGCCCGGCCAGGTGCCGGGCCGCGGTCGCGCTCGCCGCCTCGTCGTCGATGCTGATGCTCATCAGGCCCAGGTCGGGACCACCGACGGCGACCAGCGGCAGCGCCCGCCGGCGCAGCAGCTCGACCGTCCGGTCGCTGCGGTGGCTGAAGGCGAAGAGGATGGCCGCGTCCATGGTGGCGGTGCCGATCGCGTCCGCGCTGGCCCCGACGTCGGACAGCAGCAGCAGGCCCTGGCCCTGGGCGGACGCCTCCTGGGCGATCCCGTCGAGCACGGCGATCCGGAGCGGGTCGCGGAACGCGGCCAGCACCCGCTCCTCCATGATCACGCCGATGATGCCGGACCGGCCCTGGCGTAGTGAGCGCCCGCGGGGATCGGGGCCGGCGTACCGCAGCTCCTCCGCCGCGGCCAGCACGCGGTCCCGGGTCGCGTGCGACACCGGGCCGGAGCCGCTGAACGCCAATGACGCGGTGGATACCGACACGCCGGCGCGGGCGGCGACCTGGGCCAGGGTCGCCCGGGTTCGAGCCATGACCGGGAGTCTAGTCGAAACTATACGACCGGCGTCGCGCGGACGCCGGCGGCCGGGGCGCGCCGCGGTCGGTCGGGCCTCGACCGCGGGTGGTCGGGCCTCGCCCGCGGGCGGTCAGGACGAGGCCGGCGACCGGGTCAGCAGGTCGCGGACGATCGCCAGGGGCGACCACCGGGTGTGCCCGCGCCTGGTCACCGCGAACGCCCGGAGCAGGGCGGCCGGACGGTGCAACGGCAGCAGGCTGATGCCGGGGCCGGGATCGCCGTCGGCCGGCAGCAGGCCGATGCCGTTGCCGGTGGTGATCAGGTCGGCCACCAGATCCAGGCTGTCCGCACGGTGCGCGATGTCGGGCTCGAACTCGCCCATCGCGGCCAGGATCCGGACGACGTCCGCGTCCGCGGTGTTGCGCGAGTTGACGATCCAGCGTTGGTCGCGGAACTCGCGCAGCACCGCGGCGGCCGGCGCGCCCGCGGCCGGCATCGGCCGGGCGGCGGCCAGCGCGGTCGGCACGCCGAGGGACCACCGGGCCGACCAGAGCCGGACCACGTCCAGCGCCGGCTCGAACGTCAACGGCGCGAGCGAGTAGTCGTAGACCAGCGCCAGATCGACGGTGCCGGCGGCCAGGGCGGCGAGCGCCTCCGCCGGTTCGTGCTCCCACACCCGCAGCCCGATCCCCGGGTGCTCGGCGCCGATCCGGTGGATGGCCGGAATCAGCGCCCGCCGGACGCCCGTGGCGAAACCGGCCACGGTGACCTCGCCCGCCGGGTCGCCCGGGCCCAGGTCGCGCCGGGCGGCATCGACCGTGGCCAGGATCGTCGTCGCGTGCTCGGCCAGTCGCCGCCCGGCCGGGGTCAGTCGCACCCGGCGGCCGTCCGGCTCGATCAGCGGGACCCGGAAGTCCCGGCCCAGCGCGGCGATCTGCTGGGAGACCGTGGAGGTGGTGACGCCGAGTTCCTCGGCGACCCGCTGCATCGAGCCCAGCCGGGCCAGCTCGGTGAGGAAGAGCAGCCGGCGGGTGTCCATGAGGGGATTGTCCATCAATCGTGAACGGTTGGTTCACCATTCTGACATGGACACGAACGATCCGGGACTGGTCTGATCGGGGCGTGAGCAGCACCAGCACCAGCACCCGCGCCGGCGCCGGCATGGCCGTCGCGGCGATGATCTTCGTCCAGCTCGGGCTGGCCGCCTCGGTCGGCCTGTTCGATCGGCTCGGCCCGGAGGGGGCCGCCTGGCTGCGGCTCGCCTGGGCCGGGGTGTTGCTGCTGGTCGTGGTCCGCCCGCGGCCGTCCTGGTTCACCCGGACCAGCCTGATCGCCGGGATCGGGCTGGGCATCGTCACCGCGGCGATGACGATGCTGTTCATGGCGGCCGCGGCCCGGCTGCCGCTGGGCACGGCCAGCGCGATCGAGTTCCTGGGGCCGCTGTCGGTGGCGGCCTGGCGGGGTCGGGGAGCGGCCCGGTGGTGGGTGGCGCCGGCGGCGGTCGGCGTCGTGCTGCTCACCGAGCCCTGGCACGGCACGGTCGACCTGGTCGGGGTGGCCAACGCGCTGGGCGCCGCCGCCTGCTGGGCCGCGTACATCCTGCTGACCCAGCGCGTCGGCGACGAGGTGTCGGGCATCAAGGGCCTGGCCATCTCCATCCCGGTGGCCGGCGTGGTCGCCACCGTGGTGGCCGGCCCGGCCACGATCCCGCACCTGACGGTGGAGCTCGTGGTCATCGGTCTGGGCCTGGCCCTGCTGGTGCCCGTCGTCCCGTTCGCCCTGGAGATGCTGGCCCTGCGCCGGCTCTCGACCGCCGCCTTCGGGACGCTGATGAGCCTGGAGCCGGCCATCGCGTTGCTGATCGGCCTGGTCGTGCTGCACCAGGTGCCGGGTGCCCTGCCGGTGCTCGGGCTGCTGTTCGTGGTGGCGGCCGGCATCGGGGCCGAGCGGACGGGCGCGCGGTCGCGCCCTGCCGAGCCGGCCGAGGTCGACCTGCCCGCGCGGGCCTGACGGCGGCGATCCGGCCGCTGTCGGACGGGCGGGCTAGCGTCCGGCGCATGATCGACCACCTGGAGCGGACCCGCCGGGCCTACGACGCCGTCGCCGTCGACTACGCCCGCCTGCTCGCGCAGGGCTGGCCGTCCGATCCGCTCGACCGGCAGGTGCTCGCCCGGTTCGCCGCCGGGCTCAGCGGCCCGGTGGTGGAGGTCGGCTGCGGGCCGGGCCGGATGACCGGTCCGCTGGCCGGGCTGGGGTTGGACGTGCGCGGGATCGACCTGTCGCCGGAGATGGTCGCCGAGGCCCGGCGCCGGCACCCGGACCTCGACTTCCGGGTCGGCACGATGACCGCGCTCGACCTGCCGGACGCGAGCGTGGCCGGCCTGGTCGCCTGGTACTCGATCATCCATCTGCCGCCCGCGGACCGGCCGGTGGCCTTCGCCGAGTTCGCCCGGGTCCTTCGGCCCGGCGGCCGGCTGCAGCTGGCCTTCCAGGTCGGCGACGGCCCCGTCGAGATCCGCCACGCCTACGGGCACGACGTCTCGGCGACGGCGTACCGGCTCGACCCGGACGCCATCGCCGATCAACTTCAGGACGCCGGCTTCACCGTGCCGGTGCGGCAGGTCCGTGGACCGCTCGGGCCGGAGACGACGCCGCAGGCGTACCTGCTGGCCCGCCGGCCGGCGGGTCGGGCCGCCCGTCCGGGCCCGCCGGGTGCTCCGGGAGCAGGCTGAAGGCGCTCTCCTCCTCCTGCGCGTTGTGCAGCCGCAGCACCGCGTACAGCCCGTAGAGCAAGCGGCGCAGTTCAACCACGTCCTCGGGGGCGATCTCGCCGCCGGCCGGCGCGGCCCGGTCGGCCCCGCCATCCGCGGGCCGCACGGCGTCGGGATCGGCACCGTTGACCCGCGCCGCGGCACCGGTGGGGCCGGCCGGTCCGCGGGCGGCAGATGGATGATCGAGTACCAGGCGACCAGGCCGGCCACGCTCGCGTCCGGCAGGTCGAG